>JASJEI010000135.1 GCA_030064795.1 Pleurocapsa sp. MO_226.B13
GATGGGCAGACACGCCCCAAAGTAGTCTAAGTTAGTTGATAGTGTAAGCACCTCAAAGAAGGAGAGCTTCTGGCTCTAGCTATAGCCATCAATGTTGCTTAGAAGCCCGCACGGGTTTACCCTGCGGGAGTGTCACGCAAAACACACTGCTAAACCTTATACTCAGACGCTTGGCTGATGACTAATGACTACCATTGTCTTAACTCGAAACTAGCGTTAACCGATAAAGCCAACCAGATGGAAAACCAGCCCGCAGGTTGCTCCCAAGATAACTAACCAGACGGTATTAATACCAAATCGAAATACGGCGATCGCGCTTAAGACTGCCATAATTAGAGTCAACCAATCCACAATCGCAGCCCGTCCCAAGGTATAGGTAACTCCCGCCATCAATCCCCAGGAAGCAGCATTAACACCATCTAAGAAGCCTCCAGCCCAAACAGATTGGCGTAATTTTGTTACCCAGGGATTAACTATTCCCACCAGCAAAAACGCAGGTAGAAAGATGCCAATCGTCGCTGCGATCGCTCCTTGATTTCCCGCCAGCAAGTAACCGATAAAGGTTGCAGTGGTAAAAACTGGCCCTGGTGTAATTTGTCCGATTGCGACTGCATCTAAAAGCTGTTGGGAGGTCAGCCAATGATGGCGTTCGACTAAATCTCGTTGCAGAAATGCTAGCAATACATACCCACTACCGTAGAGTATGCAACCAATTTTGAGAAAAAAAAGGAATACGCTCCCCCAGGTAAGAGAAATAGCAGCAGTTGTCGCCCCTCCCGCTTGAGCCAATAGATTGGAAAACGGGAAGAAAAAGGCGATTTTGGTGGCGCGATCGCTTTGCCAGTTTTTGACGAGCATGATTGCAATCCCGATTAAAACTAGCAGTAAAATCTCGTTAAATCCAGCCACATAAGCAGCGACTGCTGCAATTCCTGCGACTATAGTCGGAACATCTTTAGCAGCTTTTTTACCCAACTTCCATAAGGCTCGAAGTACTACCGCCACAATTACTGGTTTAATTCCGTAAAGTAACCACTCTACTTGGGGTATAGTTTGAGAGCGAACATAGAGTATTGCCAGCAACCAAACAATTACCATTGCAGGTAAGATAAAACAACTGCCCGCTACAAATAAACCACGCCATCCAGCTTGCTCGTAGCCAATATGAATCGCTAATTCCGTAGAGTTAGGGCCGGGAAGTAAGTTAGTTACCCCAATTAGGTCTAGTAAATTTTCTCGGCTCATCCACTGTCGCCGTTTTACTACCTCATCATCGATCATGGCAATGTGGGCAGCAGGGCCACCAAAAGCGATCGCTCCCAATTTTAGAAATACCTTTGCCAGTTCTTTTAGTCGTTGATTGTGTTGTCTTTGACTATCTACTTCAGGGAACATTGCAGCTTATACAAAGTAATTAAAAGTGATTATGAATACAAAAAAGGCGAGAAAAATCCCGCCATAATCTTTTTTCTAGACAGTTTTGAACTAAACTTAAAAGTCTGCCATTCCTAAATTGAGATAAGAAAGTTAATTTATTCTACGACTTCCAAAACCAAAGTCCATAGCTAACAACTAACAGCTACTGATAATTCTACCGAGCAATTTCCTTCCTGAAATTAACAATGAATTAAATTTTGGCTAAAACTTCTTTTGCTGCTGCAATAGTGTTATCGATATCTTCGTCAGTATGCGCCAAGGAAGTAAAACCTGCTTCAAATTGAGAAGGAGCAAGATAAATACCTTTTTCCAACATACCGCGATGGAAACGAGCAAATTTCTTCAGATCTGAAGTTTTGGCATCGTCGTAATTACGAACTTCTGCATCAGTAAAAAACATCCCAAACATCGCACTAATGCTACCACCAGTTGCTTGATGACCCGCTTCTCTAGCAGCTGCCAAAAGACCGTTGGATAGTTTTTTAGTAATGCGGTCTAGCTCTTGGTAAGTACCTGGTTTACTCAGCAATTCCAAAGTTTTAATTCCTGCTGTCATCGCCAAAGGATTACCAGATAAAGTACCAGCTTGATACATCGGCCCTGCTGGTGCGACCATAGACATAATATCAGCACGTCCACCGTAAGCACCTACAGGCAAACCACCACCAATAACTTTACCCAGGGTAGTCAGATCGGGAGTAACGCCAAACTTTGCCTGTGCGCCACCATAAGAGATCCGAAAACCAGTCATAACCTCATCAAAGACTAATAACGCACCGTGTTCTTTAGTAATGTCTCTCAAACCTTCTAAGAAACCAGCATCGGGAGTGACAAAGCCAGAATTACCTACTACTGGTTCTAAGATAACTCCGGCAATTTGGTCGGGATTTTCAGTAAAGAGTTTTTTGACTGTTTCCAAGTCGTTATAGGGAGCAGTCAAAGTGTTGTTGGTAGCAGATTTAGGTACTCCAGGAGAATCTGGCAAGCCTAGAGTAGCAACTCCAGAACCAGCTTTCACTAGGAACATATCTGCATGACCGTGATAGCAGCCTTCAAATTTGACAATTTTGTCTCTACCTGTAAATGCCCGCATCAAACGCAAGACTGACATACAGGCTTCTGTTCCTGAGTTGACAAAGCGCACGATATCAATACTAGGAACGGCCTCGATAACCATTTCTGCCAGGACATTTTCTAAAGCACAAGGCGCGCCAAAACTCGTGCCTTTTTCTAATGCTTCGTGCAGGGCTTCAATTACTTCAGGATGGGCATGACCGCAAATCGCAGGACCCCAAGTACCGACATAATCGATATATTGATTGCCATCGACATCCCAAATATATGCCCCTTTAACACGGTCGAAGACAATAGGTTGACCGCCGACGGATTTAAAAGCTCTTACTGGAGAACTAACGCCACCAGGCATTAATTTCTGTGCAGCACTAAAAATTTCTTCTGATTTGGCTGTTTTAAAGGAAGTTGTAGAAACCAATATTTTCTCCTTTAATCAAAATGAGTGTGTAAGTATCTTTATTTTAAAGATCTGAGTTGGTGTTAAGACGTAGTAATGTCAATGACTTTCTATTATCCTACGGATGGCAGATGATAAACGATCCGTAATGTGAAGATTTCTAAAATTTTGCAGTTAACTAAAAAAGGAATTTAGCTGAGCTAAACTCCTCTCTATCGAAAATATTCAGATTTAATATGGCGATCGCACTCAAAACAATCAAACTACACTACTAGAGAGCAAAAACTCTTTTAATTGTTGTGCTTTATCGGTTTTTTCCCAAGGCAAATCTAAGTCATTCCGACCAAAATGACCGTAAGCAGCCACGTCCTGATAAAAACAACCACCCCGCTCTTGTGGTAGGTTGCGTAAGTTGAGAGTTTGAATGATCCCCGCTGGACGTAGTTCAAAATGCTCTCTGACTAGCTCCAAAAGTACTTTTTCAGCAACTTTTGCCGTACCAAAAGTTTCAACAAAGATACTAGTCGGTCTGGCAACACCGATCGCATAGCTGACCTGTACTTCACATTTATCTGCCAAACCTGCTGCTACGATGTTATTTGCCACATAACGACAAGCATAAGAGGCACTGCGATCGACTTTGGTGGGGTCTTTACCCGAAAAAGCACCGCCACCATGACGAGAATAACCCCCATAGGTATCTACGATAATTTTACGACCAGTTAAGCCCGAATCTCCTTGAGGGCCGCCAATCACAAATTTTCCGGTCGGGTTGACCAAAAACCGCGTCTTGTCGTCGGGTTTTAATTCGAGGTCGGCAAATATTGGTTGAACCACCGCCGACCAGAGATCGTCTTTAATTTTCTTTTGAACGGCATCGCCTTCGGAGATATCGCCAATAGATTCTGTATGCTGAGTCGAAATCAGAATAGTATCAACACCAACAGGTTTACCATCTTCATACTGAACCGAAACCTGAGTTTTGCCATCGGGTCGTAGATAAGGTAAATCTCCTTGCTTGCGCGCCTGCGCTAATCGACGAGACATACGATGAGCCAAACTAATAGGCATTGGCATCAATTCTGGAGTTTCGTTACAAGAAAACCCAAACATAATTCCTTGGTCGCCAGCACCAATCCGATCTAACTCGCTATCACTGAGATTTTCTCGTTGTTCTTGGGCAGAAGTAACACCTTGAGCTATATCTGGAGACTGTTCGTCTAAGGCGACTAATACAGAACAGCTATCTGCTGAGAAGCCGTTTTCGGCATTGGTATAACCAATTTCTGCGATTTTTCTGCGAGCGAGATCGACATAATTGATCTGGGCTTTGGTAGTGATTTCTCCAGTGATCAAGACTAGCCCTGTATTAACCACTACTTCTGCTGCCACACGGCTCAAGGGGTCTTGAGCAAGCAAGGCATCTAGAATGGTATCGGAGATTTGGTCGCAAATCTTATCGGGATGACCTTCTGTGACTGATTCGGAGGTAAATAAATAGTTACGAGACAATTTTGTATAGTCCTCTAAAAGATATTAGTTTGGTTGCGCGCTATGCGGAAAATTTAACCCAAGCATCAAAGGATTAAGCTATATGATACAGTTTTACTCTGAGGATGACAAAATTTGAATTTCAGAGAGGCTAGAAATCTGCCAGTCTGCCTGAGACAAATTTAGATTTGGATAACGGCAGAGTCCAATAGTTCCTAATGCTCCTGCTGTTTTTGCCATTTGAATATCTCCTAAAGAATCTCCGATCATCAAGGTTCGTTCTGGTGCAACTTCTAATGTCTGACAAGCTTGAATAAACAGCTTTGGATCTGGCTTCATTAGCAGACCATCTACTCCCATACTGAGTTGAATATAATTTTGTAATTGATGAGTGGTAACGAATTTTTCTACCTCTACAGTAGAGTCTGCCGAAAGAATTGCTAGTTTTAAACCTGCATTACTCAAAGACTCAAGTGTTGCTATTACCTCTGGAAATAATGGTGCCGACTTAGGAGTTTTGACTAAGTATTTTGATTCTGACACCTCAACAAAGGCTTCACGAGCAATCTTTTTAGCTTCGTACCAACTACGTCCCGTCTCGGCTATGTAAGCAGCAGCAGCAATCTCATTTTCTTGACGGCTACCAACGGCCATTAAACCCGTTGGATCTAAGACATTTTCTTGAATACCAAATGCCATTAACAAAGGTTCTCCCACTCCTGGTATTCGAGCATCAATGGTACGCGCCCTCTGAATTCCTACCTCTCGCCAGTATGGTAAAGAGTCTTCTAAAGTCCCATCTTTATCGAAAATGATTGCCGATACATTTTTAAATTCTAACTTCTGGCAAGCGATCGCAATAGACAAGTTTTTTCTCCCGCAGCAAATTAATTAACAAAAAAAAGAGAGGCAACTAATCCTCTCTGATAAATACTGTTGTTAAACAGAGTTATTAATAAATTTATTTTTATTCTTCTGCTGCTGCGCCAACCATTTCTCCTTCGGGGCTTTCAGAAGAGTCTGACGGTTCTTCTGTCGCTTCCACGGTCTCTTCTGTTGCTTCATCTGCAACGGCAGACATTTCTTCTGCTGCTTCTTCGATAGTTATACCTTCAGCCTCTGCCAACAGTTTTTGACGGTATTTTTCTGCCATTTCTTCGGCTTTCTCGAAGACAATTTCTCTATTTTTAAGCATATCACCAGGCTCTGGCTCTAGCTGCTTGGTAGATAGAGATATCCGACCTCTTTCTGCATCTAGGTCGATAATCATTACTTTCAGTTCGTCATTGACACCAAATACGCTGTGAGGGGTATCAATGTGGTCGTGAGATATCTCAGATATGTGAAGCAAACCGCTCACTCCGCCAATATCGATAAACGCACCGTAAGGTTTGATTCCGCGTACAGATCCTTTGACTACTTGACCGACTTCCAAACCATTCATCTTGCGCTCTACTAATGCCCGACGATGGCTTAAGACTAGTCGGTTACGTTCTTCATCGACTTCCAAAAACTTGAGAGGTAAATCTTCTCCTACTAAATCTTCTTTAGCCTCTCGCGCGCTAATATGAGAGCCAGGAATAAATCCTCTCAAACCTTCAATTCTGACTAATGCACCACCACGGTTGGTAGCAAAAACGTTAGAACGCACGGTAGCATCTTCTTGCTGTAGCTGTCGTACCCGTTCCCAGGCGCGCATGTACTCGATCCGTCGGATAGATAGAGTTAGCTGCCCATCCTCGTTTTCATCAGTGAGAATAAAAAACTCTCTAGTTTCATTGGCTTGAAGAACTTCACTGGGGTTGTCAACTCGATTAATTGACATTTCCTGAATGGGTATGTAAGCAGCGGTTTTAGCACCAATGTCAATCAGAGCGCCTCTTGGTTCCATACTAAAAACTGTTCCCGCTACTATATCTCCTGGACTAAAATGATAATCATATCTATCTAGAAGGGCAGCGAAATCTTCATGAGTGAAACCAATATCTTTAGTAATGTTTGCTTGCTGATTGACCATATGGGTTAGATGTCCTTGTTGTATTTCCTTATTTTTTGTTATCGATGAGCCTCCTGCTTGATGTACACTCACCTGGTTTTCGTGCAGCCTACACCTACATTAGCTTGGTTTTCCAGTCTACAAAGGCGATCGCTTGGCTTTTCTAACTTTACCAAACACTTTGTTACTACAAAACCTTACTTGTCGGCAAGATGGCATTATACCATTGTAACTTTTTATTTGAGTGGCTGTGACCTGTTTGCTTTTTTTTTGCTATAAATTATAAATAATTGTATTAGTGCTGGAATTTATATACTGATACTAGCTTAAATCAAAGCTAAGTACCAAGGCAAGCTCTAAAGTGCATCATTATTTAGTGCGCGTAGTTTCGAGGTCTCCTCGAAACGCTGACCGCGCAGTGATTTCACAGCGTCGATCTAGTCTGTAGAGAGCGATCGCGCTCGATAACAGTATTAAAGTCACTGGGATTTTTTTAACTCTTTTAAAAATTAAGCGAGTTTTTCTAATAGTAACAGTTAAATTCTCGTAAATTCTGGGCTTTTTGAACTAGAATTTTCATTTTGGAGATGATTGAGCGTTTCAACGAAATCTTTAATTCCTTGAAACTTTCTGTATACAGAGGCAAAGCGGATATAAGCTACTTCGTTTTCGTAACGTAGATTTTGCAAGACTAATTCACCTATTTCGCTACTGCTGAATTCTCTGCCTGAATTTTGCTGCAATTTGGCTTCAATGCTATCAACTATTATTTCCGCTTTTTGATGCGAAACTGTGGTTTTTTCACAGGCTCTGAGTATTCCTCGCAACAATTTGGCGCGATCGAAAGACTCTCGACTACGGTCTCTTTTGATCACTGTTATCGGAACTAGTTCAATTCTTTCGTAAGTAGTAAAACGTTGTTTGCAATTTAAACACTCTCGACGACGGCGAATACTTTGCCCGCTTTCTGTAGAACGAGATTCTAAAACCCGACTTTCCGTATGTTGGCAATTTGGACAATGCATGAATCTAAATAGACATTTATTATAAATTGTTTACATAAACGACAAATCTGAGCCGTTCTTAACATCATAATCTGCTAGATAACAGACTACGAGCGAAAATGACTCAGAAATAAAAAAATCTTAAAAATCCTTAACAACTTGCTAATTCTTTCACCAAATGGCGAAGCGGAATAGCTAGTCTATTTTAAGCGATTTAGCATTTATTTTTCGATACGGGGTGGCTCGCGGAAGGCGATCGCAAAAAAGAGAACTGCTAACGCCATAGCCAAGACCAAAATGTATGCAACGGCTTCCATATTTAAATTCCTAAAGTATCTTTAATTTTATTTTACCAACAAAATACTGAAATTTAGAATTCTTCAGTCCAAGTAACAAAATATTCACTGGGGAGATAACAGTTTAGTCATCTCCCTAGCCTTAACGACTAAATTTCAGAATTATTAGCTTTGAGCCAGAATTAGGCTTCTTGTTTAGCACGAGTAGATTTGTCACCCACTTTCTGATAGAAGCCCCATTCTACTTGTTCTTCCTCTAGTTCGGGGTCAACACCAGCAAATACGTCTCTGTACAAAGTACGAGAACCATGCCAAATATGACCAAAGAAGAATAACAAAGCAAAACAAGCGTGACCGAAAGTAAACCAACCACGAGGGCTAGTGCGGAATACACCATCAGAATTGAAGGTTTCAGTATCAAAATCAAAGGCTTCGCCAAGCTGAGCCTTACGCGCATATTTCTTCACAGTTGGCGCGTCGGTGAAGGTTTGACCATCCAAAGCACCACCGTAGAAGGAAACGCTAACGCCACTTTGCTCGACGCTCAGTTTAGATTCTGCACGACGGAAAGGAATGTCTGCTCTAACCACGCCATCAGCATCAGTTAAAACGACGGGGAAAGTTTCAAAGAAGTTAGGCATACGACGAACGGATAGTTCGCGACCTTCAGCATCTGTGAAGACTGCGTGTCCCAACCATTCTTGAGCAATACCGTCACCACTATCCATTGCCCCAGTACGGAATAAACCACCTTTAGCGGGGCTATTGCCTACATAATCATAAAACGCTAGCTTTTCAGGAATCGTAGACCAAGCTTCCGAACGAGTTAAGCCATCATCCATTGCCGTTTCAACACGACGTTGGATTTCTTGCTTGAAGTAGCCCTGATCCCATTGATAGCGAGTCGGCCCAAATAATTCGATGGGAGTGGTGGCGTTGCCATACCACATAGTTCCCGTAACCACAAAAGCTGCAAAGAAGACAGCAGCAATACTGCTAGAAAGAACAGTCTCGATGTTCCCCATCCGTAGAGCTTTATAGAGTCTTTCTGGAGGACGAACACTGAGGTGGAATAAACCAGCAATAATCCCGACAACACCAGCTGCAATGTGGTGAGCTACGACACCACCAGGGTTGAAGGGATTAAATCCCGCAGGTCCCCATTCTGGAGCTACTGGCTGGACGTGACCTGTAAGTCCATAGCCATCTGATACCCACATTCCAGGCCCCCAGACTCCAGTCAGGTGAAATGCCCCAAAACCAAAACATAGTAGACCAGACAAAAATAGATGAATCCCAAACATCTTTGGTAAATCCAAAGCTGTCTGACCAGTACGGGGATCGACGAATAATTCTAGATCCCAGTATACCCAGTGCCATACTGCTGCTAAAAACAGTAGACCAGATAAAACGATGTGAGCGAGTGCCACACCTTCAAAAGACCAGAAACCAGCACTTGCACCAGTTTCACCAGTTACACTCCAGCCACCCCAAGATGTATCTACACCCAAGCGCGCCATAAAAGGTAATACAAACATACCTTGTCGCCACATGGGGTTGAGTACGGGATCGCTGGGATCGAATGTTGCTAGCTCAAACAGAGCCATAGAACCTGCCCAACCTGCTACCAAAGCAGTATGCATCAGGTGAACGGATATTAGTCTTCCTGGATCGTTAAGGACGACTGTATGAACTCGATACCAAGGTAGTCCCATAGACTACGCTCCTCCTATTGATTAAATAATTTGTATAGCTTAGCCAGAAATTTTTTCTGTCTAACTAAAAAGTCATCGTTAACCAGCGGTGTTAATCTTGACTGTTATTTTGTAATTTGTATTTATGCCTCAAGCCTTGTGGTGTCTGGAAAAATCCTAATAATGACCCACAAAAAATTGGGCTGATTCAAGCATGACTTGAAAATACTTTTATTTAAAGAAGTGTAACTATTGTTAGAACCTATTGCAAGATTTATCGACTCTTATCGACAAAAGTTAACTTATGTGAATTATGCTAGACAAAGATCGGGAGTTTTTTTTTGCGGAAGCAGAACGATAAAATAGCTTTTGGTAACCAAATATACTTTAAAGCTGAGAGTTATTGTTGAATAGTGAATCTGAACTAGACAAGATCTCGATTACTTGTTCGGCATCAATTAAACGCTTCAAAACTACCTGCCCGATCGCCGAGGTGGTAGGCATCTTTTCTTGGGGATGGACTTCGACCATTAGAACCGCATCTTCTACGGCATAAAGCCACAAAGTTTCTCCTTGTTGAACAGTACCGCAGTTAAGACGTTTAATCTGAGGTTTGCGTCCCCAACTGACTTGATCCCATAACCCGCCAAATTCCCAAACTCTGCCGTAAGTCCAGCCATCACTCAAAAAAAAATATTTCACAGCCCTCAATAGTTGCTTAGATTATAAAATCTGAATTGAACTGGCAAAAGCGATAAGCCGATCGCCACATTGCCACCGCGATCGCGATTGTGTTTAGCTACGATGCCAACGGACAACGCTTCGCGATCGCTCTTTAAGCTCAATTCAAAACTTTAAAAATACCATGACTTGTGTTGGGTCATGCTGACCACAACCCAACTTACAAAATAGCTAGCTGCTAGTCAACAGTTGCTTAATTACCGCTCGTTTGGTTTTAGCAGCAGAAATAAACCCTTTAGACTTTCTCTTCGGGGAAAGTTTCGTTAAATTCTTCAATAAGTTCGTCTAATTCTTCTAATGCTTGATCGACATCTATTCTCAAAGTACCCAAATTAGGTTTTTCTAATAGTTCTACCAGAGAATCTCTTTTAGCTGCGATTTCAGTGATTTTAGCTTTAAGATCGACTTTATCCATAATTTCTTTATACTAAGTAGCCATTAGCTTTAGAATAGACAATATTGACAAATTTAAACAATTTTTTATTATGCTGCGTAAAATACCATTGGCTGCGGTAGGTTTGACCGTCGGAGGAATTTTAACTGCTGTTGGTTTTTATGCCTATGCTGTGGGAATGAACACCCTTAATTTAGCAGGATTCTTTTATGGAATTCCGCTTCTGTTGGGCGGTTTAGCCCTTAAAGCAGCAGAATTAAAGCCAGTACCTTACACCAAAGAAACTAGCCCTGAAGTCAAAGAGTTGCGATCGCAAGCCACCCCGACTCAAGAACAGTTACGTAAAGATGTTACCCGCTATCGCTATGGACAGGAGGCTCATTTAGACGAGTCGTTAGAAAAATTAGGCTTGAGTCCTACAGACGAAGAGAGACCAGAATTAGTGGGAATACAGGAGCATTCTCGAGATGGTGCTTACACTCTGTTAATGGAGTTTTATTCACCTTTTTTTAGTTTGGAACAATGGCAAGAAAGACGGGAAAAAATTGAGAAATTCTTTGGTCCTGATATTACGGCTGAAATTACTCAACCAGAAGAAGCCAAGATCGATCTAGCTTTGATAAAGTCTTGAAAACCGAGCTAGCGCAATGCGTGAATTGCTGATAGACATTTACTCGATTGTATTCTATCTGCTGGGAAAAAATAGCAATCACTTCTTGTCAAGTTATTTCTTTCTTTAAATGAACACAAACAAGCATGTTCATCAACGAAAAGAACCCGTTCGAGAACATTCTCGATTAATGGTAGAAGATATTATCGAGGCTGCTAATATTGTTTTACTAGAAGAAGGTCTATCCAACTTCAACACTAATCGAGTTGCAAAAGTTGCAGGGGTCAGTATAGGCTCACTCTATCAATATTTTCCCAATAAAGAGGCTTTGCTGCTTCGGTTACAAGAGCAGGAAGTACAAACTACTTGGAATGAGATCTATTCGATCCTTAAAGATATTTCCCGCTCTCCTCGCGAACGATTAGAAGAAGTACCAAAGTTGTCATTTTGCCTAAGGCAGGAGCGATCGCGGCATAAGCATAAACATAGTCTCTTACTCCTTGTTTGGCTACCTGAGGACGATGACCAGAAGGGCACCAAGCCTTCATCACTTGACCCAAACGCCCGAAACGACCTTCATCTTGAGCCATTAACAATACAGGTCTGCGATCGTTAGGGTCTTTGGTTTTCAAGGCTTCGTCTACCAAGTTGGGAAAGTTCTTTTTAAACTCTTCTTGC
>JASJEI010000136.1 GCA_030064795.1 Pleurocapsa sp. MO_226.B13
AATCCATATGGTCGGATGGATAGCAACGTATTGAAAATGTTGGCTTTATTTAAAAGCGCGATCGCACAGGATGCTTTTTCTGTATTTTGAAAATTTTCTCAAAAGATCCAAAAACATCGGTGTCTTATGACAAAGCCAGCAAAGATAAATTCTCGTCGTTATAAAACAATTTTATTGCCTCGAAATCTCGACGCAGCAAAGTTTCAACTTGTCGTGTCGAACAGTTTCCGAGGCGAAGCCAAATAACTTTCGGTGGATTACCAAATACCAAGCTGAGATCGTGCATATCTGCATCCTTGGAGACAATCATAAAATCGTTGTCTTTAGCATAGTCCCAAACTACTGAGTCAGTCGTGGCTTTCATACCCACATCTCTAACATGAAGCGAATTGGGAAAAAGATCGCTCAAACGATTTGGCAGTTTTGGCGATAAGTTTTCATCAAAAAGCAATTTCATACCGATTGTGAAGTAGTAGCAAACCGTCGCTCGCGATCGGCAGCATAAGCAATACAGGCTTTTAAATCTTCTCGTGTCAAATCGGGAAAATCGTCGAGAATTTCTGCTTCGCTCATGTCAGAAGCTAGATACTCAAGCACTTCGTAAACTGTAATTCGTAAGCCACGAACACAAGGTTTGCCACCGCGCTTTCCAGGCTCAATTGTAATAATGTCCTTGTAGTCCATAGATTTTTACTTTGCTGATAATTATCCTCATATTTTACCGAAGTAAATAATTTAGGTGTGATACTAAGTCCTGTTGGTAATGTGGAAAAGATTTTTCAAAAGCTTCACTGGTAACTCGTGTTTCTAATCCGCGTGTAAACTATGTGTAAACTATTACTAGCTGTTGATAAATTCCACAACGTTAAGAAACATCGGCGTATATCTTATGCCATTTACAGTTCTTTCCTCGTCTCTGGCTGAGAATCTCAAAGATTCGTACGCGGAAACAGCGTTGGGAGCGGAATTTACAGTGATCTCAGCAAGCTTTGGGTTACTATCCAGACATGCCCGAACAGCCCTTTTCAATAGCTCTCTTCCGATTCCTTGACGCTGGAACTCCCTCGCTACGAAAAAGAGCGAGATATGACTATGGTTTCGGGTTTCGATGACTCCAATAATTTCGTTGTCTGATTCTGCAACTATGACCGAGTGATTGATTTTAGTTCTCTCTGCTAAGAGGTTAGGACGAGCATGTTTCATGAATTCAGCAACACCCTCTTCACTACACTGGGGTGCTACGAATTGATAAAAAACAGCTAAAACCAGATTGATTATTTGACTCTCCTCCCCTGGCTTCATCTGGCGGTAGTGTACTAAATGCTCCATCGAACTTCGTCAAGTCATCATAATTAATTAGTTAGTTGTTTTGTAAAACTGAGGCTAGTTTTTCGCGAACACTGGGAGAACGGAAGCCAAGCACGATATCTTTAGCGTCTATTCCTCTTTCGATCAGTTCTCGATCGACAAACACCTCAGTACTGTTATTTTGAATCCACACTTTGCCCTCAATTAAATCTAACTGGATCGCACAGCCATAGATCCGATATTCCTTACGCCAGCCGACGTGCATTACCAAATAGCGATCGCGTTCTGGATCGAAGATTAATTGTGCTTCGGGATCGTCGGTGGCAAAATCCTCAAGAAACTGACAAATAATTTGACGATATCTATCTAGTCTATCCATTGTTCGATCGCCTCTTGATTAACATCATAAATAATTAGGAAAAGATTGTAGCGTTCAATGACTGTTTTTGCTGGCTCAAAACGCAAAAAAGTTTGATAAACATCTTTAGGTATGGCTAAATAAAGTACTCGTTCGGGTTCATCGGAAGATTCTAAAGCAATACGATAATTTAGGAACTGACCAAGAGCGGTATGAAACTCGGAAATGTTAGAACCACCAACAAAACTCTTAACTTCTACGGCAATTTTTCGCCCCTCTTTTTCTGCTGCAATTGCTTCTTCGGCTGCTAAATCTATATAAACGTCAACAATACCATAACGTAAACGATAAGGATCGTGGGTAATTTTCCAGCCATCTTTTTCTAAGGCTTTTTTTACAGTGTCGTGGAAAATATCTTTAGCCATTAACTAAATCGCGTCTTTGTATTGTTATTCCATAATAGATGCGATCGCAACACGGGCAAACTCCAGTGTGCGCCTCCTGCGGGAGTGTTTGAGGTTAGTTATTGGTAAGAGACGTTTCATGAGGAGCTGTACATTTCATAAACTTCAGCTTCCGTCATGTTAGTTGTTTTGTTAGCGAAACTATAAAACGAAGGTTTGCGATCGATGAATACTTGATTGTCGAATACAAAAAACTCTTGGTCTTCAAAGAGTCCTGCTGGAATTATGTATTGTTGGTTTTCTTTAAGTCTGTAAAATAAATGGCTTCCGCATTTCTTACAAAAACCACGCTCTCCCCAATCTGAAGAGTCATATACTGAAATATTTTCTCCTCCTTCAAATGAAACGTCTTGACCGCAATCGACTGCTAACAGTGGTCCGCCACCCCATTTCCTACACATACTACAGTGACAGGCACCGACATGTTTACTTAGATTTTTTGCATTAACATGCACGGCACCGCAAAGGCAGCTTCCTTTCCCTTTAATCGTATCTGACATTTTTTTCTCCCTACTCTCCCATACTTGCTATTTGACTTACACACTCAATTGCACGAGCCAATAGCGGCAACCATCTCTAACTCACACTAGCAGTTCCTACCCATCTGCTGCGATGAGATGTATCTTCTAAAGATATAAAAAGAATATGAGAAACCCGTGATAAAATTCAGCCTATTTTCAGTTATTGTGCAACAAACAAAAAAAGTCAGAGTTCGATCTGCAGAAAACAGTAACTCATACCACATTAATTAGTAGTGGCACGAAACGAAATAACCTATCAATAATTACCTCGAGGATTTAACAGATTTTCTGGTTCTTAAAATAGCCACACCCATGCCAACAAAAGCAATATTTCTAATTATGCTACCGACGATTTGACTCAGATCGGGAAATGCCAGCAGACGAAAGAGAAGATTTAAACTGACTCCCAATATTAACAACCATCCCGTCCATCTTGGGAAAACCCTAGCTACGATCGCAGCTATGCCAAATAAGATTCCTCCTGCAACCATCAATCCGCCATAAAAAGTATAGATACTACCTAGTTCTTCAAGTAAAGTAGAGTAGTCTGCTGTTTTGGCTACTAAAGCGTACAAAGTTGTCCCAGCAAAGAAAATAAAGGACGTTCCATAAGCGATCGCACCAACTAAACTCATCCAGCTAGAACGAGGACGCTGGAAAGCATAAAGACCAATCATCAAGAAAGGAATTGGCAGAAAAGCAATATAGTTTATCCATAATTGACTAGCAGAAAAACCACCGCCAAATACTTCAAGAAGATCGGACAGAATATGTAACAGAGGTGAAATAATAGCTGTCCAACCAATAATTAAGCGGAGTTTGGGTAGCATACTTTAGTTTACTTGCTCTAACTGTATTCTCTGTATACAGAAAAAGTTTGAGGAAATCGTGAAACAATTAGGGCGATCGCAAGATGATTATTATTTGGTGGTTAGTGGGTAGGGTGGGCGACGCGAACGACGCGGAGCGCGACGCGAAGCTAGTCCTTTAGGGCTAGTACGAAGAGTGCAAATTTTTCAAGTTACTAATAACAGATTTCCAAATTGTTTTGCCCACCTTGTGATTATCTGGAACTAACTCCTTTGAGGGCGATTCGCTGCGAATTCCTCTAGAGACCTAGCATGCGATGCAAAGCGATATGCGAAGCCCGCGCATGACTCGCTGCGCATCGCGGTATCCGTGATAGAGTCCTCTAGTGGTCTGTCAACTTTGATTTGAGAGATAAATATCGATAAGTATCTCCCCCTGCTACATGCGGAATTACGCCTTTGTCCTGCTTCCCCTGCCTCCCCTGCCTGCTCCAACTCATCAATTAATTGTTGACAGAGTACTAGGGCTACGTCTCTACCAATTTCTGTATCGGCTATTGCGAATTACAAATAAAATCCTACATATCGATACCTTATAGCTGTTGACAAGTTAAGCTAAAACTAGACTCAGCCCACATATATTTCCAGTCCTCTTGTTTTAGTTATATCTTTAGCTGTAGGCGATCGCGATGAGAATTCTTTTGATTGAAGATGATGAGCTAGTCGTTCAACAGCTTGTCCCCAAATTAGCTCAGCAAAATTATACCGTTGATGTTGCTACAGACGGTCAAACTGGTTTAGAACAAGCGGAGGCTTTGCCTTACGATCTGATTTTGTTGGATGTGATGCTGCCCAAAATTGATGGGATTAGTATTTGTCGGCGGTTGCGATCGCAAGGGATTAAAACTCCGATCCTGCTGTTGACGGCTCAAGATAACAGTACCAAAAAGGTGATGGGTTTAGATGCGGGGGCAGATGATTATCTAACCAAACCCTTTGATTGGAAGGAGTTATCGGCAAGAATTAGAGCTTTACTGCGACGAGGCGATACGGAAATAACGCCGATTCTTTACTGGGGAGATCTGGCTTTAGATCCCAGTATCTGTGAGGTTACTTATCAAGGGAAGTTAATCTCCTTAACTCCCAAAGAATATGCTCTGCTAGAATTGTTTTTGCGAAACCAACAGCGAGTATTTAGTCGTAGCGTTATTTTAGACCGTCTCTGGTCTTTTGAAGAATTTCCCGAAGAGAAAACAGTCAACGCACATATCAAAGGATTGCGACATAAACTCAAGAAAGCAGGATTAAAAGACGATCCGATTGAAACAATCTATGGTATCGGCTACCGTTTAAAAACTCTGGCAGCAAAAAGCCAGAAATCGCCAAAAAAACCCCAACAACCAAAAGTCGTCTCTGCTGAAGTCGAGCAACAAGCAATTGCAGCAACCACTGCGGTGTGGCAGCGAGTCAAAAACAAACTCGACAGTCGAGTAGCAGCGATCGCACGGGCAACCGAGGCCGTATTAAATAACGATTTGGAAGATGAACTGCGCCAGCAGGCAATTACCGCAGCCCACAAACTAGCGGGTTCGTTAGGGATGTTTGATGTGGACGAAGGTTCGCGTCTGGCTAAAGAGATTCAAAAAATTTTGCAGTGCGATCGACTGTTAGATCGAAAACAGAAGCAGCGTTTACCCAAACTGCTCAAGGCATTACAGCAAGAATTGGCTCAAGCCACGCAGGAAAAAGTCCCCGACTTCTTGACGGTAGACGAACGACTATTATTACTGATCGTGGAACCAAATGAAACTCTAGGGGAAAAATTTTTACAAGAAACCAAAAACTGGTCGATGCGTTGCGAAGTTGTCCGCGACTCCAATACTGCTAGAGAATGGATTTCTCGCCAGCGTCCCGAAGCAGTATTATTAGATCTTGCGGGAGAAGCGATCGCCACTAAAGAACAAACCTTACTGGGAGAATTAAGTGCCTTTACGCCACCAGTACCCGCGATCGTCTTTGGGGCGAAAGATGATTTGCCAGAGAGGGTCAAAATTTCTAGCTTGGGCGGACGGGGATTTTTACCTCCAACCATGTCTCCCGAAACGGTTTTAGCCGTAGTTACCGAAGTCCTAGAAAGAGTACGCCGTACCGAAACTAAAATCTTGGCGGTAGATGACGATCCCCTAATTTTAAAAGCCTTACAGCACATTCTAGAACCCTGGGGAATCGAAGTTTTTACCCTAACAGATCCGCGAAAATTCTGGTCTAGTTTAAAGACAGTTACGCCAGATCTGTTGATCTTAGATTTAGAAATGCCCCATATTAGCGGACTAGAACTGTGTCGTGTGGTGCGCAACGATCGCCGTTGGGCAGAGTTACCGATCCTCTTTTTGACCGTTTATCAAGATGTAGCCACCATGCAGAAGGTTTTTGCCGTGGGGGCTGATGATTACGCCAGCAAGCCTATTGTAGCTCCCGAATTACTAGCACGCATCCATAATCGTTTAGAGCGATCGCAACTACTGAGAACCAGAACCGAAACCGATATCCTGACGGGAGTTAGCAATCGTTATCAGTTTACCCAAGAACTGACCAAACTACTGCAACTAGCTAAACGGTGCAAACAGACTCTTTGTTTTGCCCTGTTAGATCTAGATAATCTCCAACAGATTAACGACCGTTACGGTCATGCTGTGGGCGATCGCATTTTATCTCACCTGGGCAAACTCTTACAAAAACAATTTTCTAGCGAAGATTTGGTTGCCCGTTGGGGAGGGGCAAAATTTGCCGTAGCGATGTATGGTATGACTTCTAAAGAGGGAAAATCTAGATTGTTAAAGTTACAAACCACCCTCAACCAAGAACCTCTATCTCTCAAGAAAAAGAATTCGCTAACCGTAACTTTTAGTGCCAGTGTGGTGCAATATCCTCAGAATGGCGATCGCTTACAGAAGTTATTCCAGGCTGCTAAGGCTTTACTAGGTAAGGTTAAAGCTTTGGGTGACAACGGGATTATTTCTGCACAAGAGTAGGGGAGTAGGGAGTAGCAAGTAGCAAGTAATGAGTAATAAGTTTACTAACCAAAATAAAGCACTACACCAAGCAATTTTAGATAGTGCTAATTACACAATTATTTCTACCACTGTAGACGGTATTATTACTACTTTTAATAAGACTGCCGAAACTTGGTTGGGCTACTCGGCAGCAGAAGTAGTGGGCAAAACCACGCCAATCTTAATTCACGATCGCCAAGAAGTAGAAGAGCGATCGCGAGAATTATCCCAAGAGTTAGGAATTACTATCGAACCAGGGTTTGAAGTTTTTGTGGCTAAGGCTCGTCGGGGAGAACCAGACGAGAGAGAATGGAGTTACATTCGTCGGGATGGTTCGCGTTTCCCAGTACGCTTATCGGTAACTGCTTTCAGGGATGAACGAGGCGAGATTACTGGTTTTTTAGGCATTGGGAGCAATCTGACGGAAACCAAACAAGCAACAGCAGAATTAGAGCGTTTTTTTGGTTTATCTCTGGATTTATTATGTGTAGCAGGGTTAGATGGTTATTTCAAACGGGTCAATCCAGCATTTGAGCATATTTTGGGCTATTCGGCAACAGAACTTCTAGCACAACCTTTTATTAATTTTGTCCATCCTGAAGATCGCGATGCTACCCTCGCTGAAGTATCTAAGTTGTCAAAGGGAATACCGACGATTGATTTTGAGAATCGCTATCGCTGTCGAGATGGAACTTATAAGTGGTTGGCATGGAGAGCCTTTCCCGTTATTGAAGAAAGTTTATTGTATTCAGTTGCTCGCGATATTACCGCGCAAAAACGCGCCCAAGCTGAAAGATTGCAACTAATCGAACGAGAAAGAACTGCTCGCGATCGCACCGAACAAATTTTGGAAAGTATTACCGATGCTTTTTTTACTGTAGACAATCGCTGGTGTTTTACTTATATCAACCGTCAAGCAGAACCACTCTTGCAAAGACAGCGCGAGGAACTTTTGGGTAAAAATGTCTGGTCTGAATTTCCCGCAGCAGTGGATTCGACTTTTTATCGAGAATATCATCGGGCAGTCGCCGAACAAGTTAGCGTCGAATTTGAAGAATTTTATCCTCCCCTCGATACCTGGTTTGCGGTTCATGCTTATCCCTATGAAAATGGCTTATCTGTCTATTTTCAAGATGTCACCGAACGGAAAACGGCAGAATTAGCCAGTTTTAGAAACGAACGACGGTTACGCAAACAGCAATCCGCATTAATTGAGTTAGCTAAAAACAAAGTTTTTTATCGCAGCGATCTATTAGCTGCGGTGCGAACCCTCGCCGAGAAAGCTGCTCGAACTCTAGAAGTGGAACGGGTAGGTGTTTGGTTTTACCGAGACGATCGCCGTTCGATTTACACCCTCGATCTCTACGAACTGAGTCAGCAAAGCAAGGGGCTGTCCCGTGAATTCGATTCAGGGGCTTGTACGCCCCGCCACAGTTCGGGAATTGAATTGTCAGCCAAGGACTATCCTGTCTACTTTCAAGCCTTAGAAGCGGGAGAAATCATCGCTGCTGATGATGCTCAAAAAGATCCCCGCACTCGTGAATTTCGTGAAACCTGGCTAGTTCCTCATAACATTTGCTCGATGATGGATGTGCCGATTCGTTCTGGCGGTCAAACTGTGGGGGTTATCTGTCACGAACACATTGGTTCTGTTCGTCATTGGACGATCGAGGAGCAAAACTTTGCCAGTTCTTTGGCACACATGATTTCTCTGGCAATTGAAGCTAGCGATCGCACTAAGACAGAAGCCAAACTCAGAGAAAGTGAAGCACGTTTCCACGAAGCATTTACCAATGCAGCGATCGGTATGGCAATCGTCTCTCTAGAGGGGCGTTGGCTACAGGTCAACCGTTCTCTCTGCCAAATGGTAGGCTATGGCGAGTCGGAATTATTGGCTACTACCTTCCAAGAAATTACTCATCCCGACGACCTAAAAACCGATCTCGGCTATGTCCGACAGATCTTAGCGGGTGAAATTTCTTACTACCATCTAGAAAAGCGGTATCTACACAAACAAGGTCATGAGGTGTGGATTTTATTAAGCGTTTCTTTGGTCAGAGACGGTCAAGGCAAGCCAAAATATTTTGTAGCCCAGATTCAAGATATTAGCGATCGCAAAACCGTCGAATCCGCTCTATTAAAAAACACAAATGCAATACAAAACTTTAGTGCCAACCTCAAACACCTGCATCGCATTAACACTACAAAGTATCCCAACTTTGCTGCTTTGTTTGCTGACTGTTTAAAGACAGGATGTGAGATCTTTGGGCTATCTACAGGGATTGTGAGTCAAATTGAAGATAGCATTTATACGATTCGTGCCGTTCAATCTAACCTGCCTTTAGAAACAGGTGCGGAATTCGAGCTAAAAAATACTTACTGTACGGCAGTAGTAAAAGATCGCAGCACAATTGCCTATGGTCACGTAGGGGAAATGGAAACCATGCAGACACACCCCGTATATCAAAATTTAAAATTAGAATCTTATATCGGCACTCCGATCTGGGTTAGGGGTAAAATCTACGGGACGCTCAATTTTTCCGATACTAAAATCAGAAAAGATTTTCAACCCCAAGAACGAGAACTAATCGAACTAATGGCACAAAGCATCGGTCGATTTATAGAAGCTTGGGAAATTGAAACCGAACGCCAGCAAACAGAAGCAGCCCTAAGAGAAAGTGAAGCCCGATTCCGTACCGTTGCCGATAGTGCGCCCGTATTACTTTGGATGTCGGGGACTGATAAACAATATAACTTTATCAATCGTAGCTGGTTGCGCTTTACTGGTAGAACCTTTGCTCAAGAACTAAATAATGGCTGGAGAGCGGGAGTGCATCCCGAAGATTTACCGCATTATTTAGAGACTTATAACACTGCTTTTGATGCCAGAGAAGGCTTTCAAATGGAGTATCGTTTGCGACGGGCAGATGGCGAATATCGTTGGATTTTAGATACTGGCAGACCGAGATTTCTTCCCGATGGTAGTTTTGCAGGCTATATCGGTTCCTGTTTTGATATTAGCGATCGCCGAGAATTAGAAAAGCTCAAGGACGAGTTTGTTTCGGTAGTCAGCCACGAGTTACGTACCCCCTTAACCTCGATTCAGGGAGCTTTAGATTTATTGGCAGGTGGAGCATTGGTAGATCGACCAGACTACGCCCAACATATGCTCAAAATCGGCGCGAAAAATGCCGATCGCCTGGTACGCCTGATTAACGATATTTTAGATATCGAACGGATCGAATCGGGCAAAGTCACCATGCTCAAACAAGCCTGCGATACCGCTCATTTAATTACTAGTGCTGCCGATACAGTCAGAGATCTCGCCAGACAGGCAAAGATAAAACTAGAGGTTAATCCTTTATCAGCGAGAATTTGGGTAGATTCAGACCGCATCATTCAAGTTTTGGTTAATTTACTCAGTAACGCGATCAAATTTAGTAGTGCAGGTTCTACAGTTTGGTTGACGGCAAAAAAAGATCCCGAAAATACCTCTCAGGTTATTTTTCAAGTACGCGATCGCGGACGGGGTATACCCGAACAGAAACTAGAAAGTATTTTTGGACGTTTCCAGCAGGTAGATGCTTCCGACTCCCGCAAAAAAGGCGGAACTGGCTTGGGACTGGCAATCTGTCGCAGTATCGTCCAGCATCACGACGGACAAATCTGGGCAGAAAGTGCCCTGGGAGAAGGCAGTAGTTTTTTCTTCACCCTACCTTTGTTAGCAGAAGAACCAGAAATAACCACTGAGAATCATTGTAGTGGGCCTCTAGTTCTATTATGCGATGACGATCCTTCAGTGAGGACGGTAGTCAAAGCAACCCTAGAACAACAAAACTATCAAGCGATCGCGGTTACTTCTGGACAAGAGGCGATCGAGCAAGCGACCCAATTACAGCCCGATGTGATTCTACTCAATTTAATGATGCCTGGGATGAACGGTTGGGAAACTTTGGCAATCTTAAAAGAACAGCCAGCAACCAAAAATATTCCCGTACTAATCCTCAGTGGCTTATCCCCAGATACCCGAAAATCCTATCCAGATATTAGCGACTGGTTAGTCAAACCTCCAGAACAAAGATTACTATTTCAAGCCCTAGAACGAGCTTTGACCAAACAAAATCAAAACATTCGCGTCCTAATTGTTGAAGACGACCCCGACTTGGCAGAGGTGCTAATGGCGATGTTCGAGCGTTATAGCATTCAAACTTACCATGCCCAAACAGGAAAAGAAGCAATTCATCTCAGTCAAAGCATTATGCCCCATCTACTAGTACTAGATCTAACCCTACCCGAATACGATGGCTTTACCGTCGTAGATTGGTTGCGACAGCACAATCGTCTGTGCCATTTGCCCTTGGTTGTTTATACTGCCAGGGAAATCGACAGTACCGATAAAGAACGACTGAAATTAGGACAAACCCTCTTTCTAACCAAAGGACGGATTAAGCCTGAAGAATTCGAGCAGCGAGTGATTAAGTTACTCAACCGTTTGATTCGTGGGGTTAGGTAGTGAGATCTATAGGCTACCAGGACAATACGATCGCTCAATCTCGTTTAATCAAATCGTCAATAGCCAGCATAATTTCATTCATCTGGTTGGAATCTATTTGACCGATATAATTTTCGATTCTTTCGGTGGAAATAGTCCGTATCTGGGTTATCTTAACCCAAGAACGCTTTGGTAAAGTCGAACAGATTAATTCCTTTACCAGAGGATATTTTACCCTTGGTTCGACACTAGTAATAGCTAAGGCAACTACTGTTCCCGAACGTTGATTGAAGATATTATTACTAATAATCAGAACTGGTCTAATTCCTCCTTGTTCTCTCCCCCTAGTAGGATTTAGATTAGCCCAATATATTTCCCTTCTTAATATTTTTCCGTCCAATCTTCAAAGCCTCCCCATTCAGCAAATTCTCTTTCTTCTTGAGGATCGAGCTTGTTGCATTCAATTTCAAATCTTTTTTGACGTAAAAAATTTCTTTTTTCTTCTAAGGCTAGAGATATAGCTTGAGAGCGATTAGGATATACTCCTGCTGCTACTAAAGCATCTAACTCTGCTAGTAGTTGCTCGTCTATAGTAATTGCTATTTTTTTGTGCATCGATCGCTTATTTGTTTGGGTATGATGATTATCATACTAACAAGATTTAGTTGGTTGCAGAAGTGCGATCGGTCGGCTATGCTGCAATACTGTTCGGTTAACAAAGTTATGTGTTGAGACAAGCAGGGGGAGCAGGACAAAGGCTTTAGCCGCATGTAGCAGGGGGAG
>JASJEI010000032.1 GCA_030064795.1 Pleurocapsa sp. MO_226.B13
AATCTTTACTGAAATTATTAGTACTACAATAACGAAAAATCCTAACTTTGGCTTTTGGTAATACTTTGTGTAGGATTTCCTGTAGCACATTCGCCAACAGTATCCGTATGTTGGCTGTACGATCATTATCATTAATCGTTGTGTACATTGTTGTTGTTTTTCTTTTAAAATCCGAGAATTACAGTTATCGGTAGTTGATTTTTTTTATCGCTCTTTTCTAGTTATTCCCTGATATAGCCAGCTTTTGTCGCTCGGTATTCACTGGTATCAAAAAAACGCTCTGATTATACCGCTTCGATAAAGAAAGCTGTAATCTATCTATTGAGTCTTGATTGAGAGATGATTCGTCAGCTCTAATTAAAGATAAATCATCCATAACTAATTAGATAGGTTTAGTTATTAGCTAGTTAAATTAGTTAGGCGATCGCGACTTTAGAAAAATAAATTTATTTATTAGTCATTGGTCATTAATTATTGGTTGTTTCTATAAATAATTCGACATGGCTACTGACTTATACCGCGTCCGTAAAGCAAAAACTTGAGTTGTAGAAAAATTAAAAACTATTGATTTTCAGTTAGACTCGGTTTATCTCTGTGTTTTTTTGCTGGTAGAATTACTAAAATTCTAAATCGACAGAAACAGCATTTAAACAAATAAATGTGTCATAAGTTTAAAATTGACACAAGATAGTTAGAGATTGCTGTAGCTTGTGGAAAATAGCGTAGCGAAACCATAACGTTAGACCGATCGCACTATCCATATTGCTAAATATTTGCTGAATTTGATACTTCTTATTACTTTTTATGAGCGGGTAACAAGATAACGAGGCGACGGAGAGAAATTATCTGTCTGATGTATTTTCTGAATTGATGTAGCGGTTTGCATTGACGAATGAGTCGAACTCAGAAGAACGGGGCAATGCATTCCGCACGTTTATGACGGACGTGGCAGGGTACTGTTCACCTCTGAGACAACTGGCAATAGCGTCCGCAGATAAACACAGATTAACGCAGATAGATGAATCTGCTTATCCTCGATCTGAGAAACCTAATAAAATGTGTCATAAATAAATAATTGAAACATCATGACGGGAATAGTAATAGCGATAAGCCTTAGTCCCAAACATACCTTTAGCAAGCTAACCCAAAAAAGTATTAGGTTGATTGCAGGATTGGGTATAAAAGGTGATGCTCATGGGGGGAAGACAGTCAAACATCGATCTAGGGTAGCTAAAGATCCGACTCAGCCTAACTTAAGACAGGTGCATTTAATCCATAGTGAATTACACGACGAATTGAAAATTAAAGGCTTCGATCTTGCTCCTGGCGATATGGGGGAAAATATTACAACTCAGGGAATTGATTTACTGAACCTACCTACCGATACCAAATTACACCTAGGTAGTGAAGCCATAATTCAAATAACTGGCTTACGCAATCCTTGCGCTCAGTTAGACCGTTTCCAACCTGGTTTAATGGCTGCGGTATTAGATAAAGACGAGCGAGGTAATATTGTCCGTAAAGCGGGGGTAATGAGTATTGTTGTCTCTAGTGGAGTAGTCCGTGCGGGAGACAAGATTCGCGTCGAACTTCCTCCTCTACCTTATAGATCCCTCGAACGAGTGTAAATTAGTCTCATAAGTTTAATTTTGAAACAAAATTTCTCAGAAACTGATTAGTTGTAGTGAGAATTGTGGGTATTTTCTGGGAATAATTATCGATATAGCCTCAAAATTGAGCCGTAGCAAAATAGGGGAAAGCAACAGCAATGCGATCGCATAATCGATTAAACAACAATGCCTGGAAAATTTACTCTCAAAGGTGGTTAAATTTTAGCAATAGTTCGAGCGTTCAAAAACTCGATCGCTTTTTAGAAGAGTTAGACGAATTAGTCGAGACAGTATCTCAAGAACACGAAACTGCCGAGGAAATCTTAAATAATGCCTCCAGAGTCCGAACTAGAATTATTGTTCTCAGTCTGAGCTTATCAGCGATCGCTGCTTTTATATCGGCAATGGTCATCAGTCAGGCGATCTCTCATCCCTTACAGACTTCGATCTTGCTGTTTTAATTAAAGAGGTAACAGAGTTAATCGAACCTTTAGTAAGCAAGAACGATAACCTTCTAAAGATAGACTGTCCCGAAGATCTTGGTTCGATGGATGCAGATATTACTAAAGTTCGACCTTAACTGGCCCAGTAAGCGATCGCTCTTAGCTATTTTGTGTTAGATCTTGAATTTTGAAACATTTGATAAGAGGAAATAATAGTTGCGATCGTCATTAGTAACTATGAGGAGTTTTAATTTTGGCTTTAATTTCGGGTAACGTTAAACTATAGGCGGTAATAATTTCAGAATTAACTTGGGTCAATAAACGGTTAATAGTTAATCCCCAACTAAGCTGTCTGTATTGTTTTATCTCTTGCGAACTAGGTTGAGTACTATCTTGATAAAGGTATCCTGTATTAACAATGGGGAAAGCACTTTTGCCATTGATACCAATTACTTCACCATTAGCATTTAAAATTGCACCACCACTCATTCCTGGAACGATTTTACTGGAATAACCGATTTGATAACCTTCTTTGAGGGGGCGATCTGATACTCGCTCAATTTTACCTGAATGAGTAACTAATTCTGCCGTTGCTGCGTTATAACCAACTGCTAAGATAGCCTGTTCTACTCTGGGAGTAGCTGCACTATTGATAGTTGCAGTTTGATAAGAATTATCGCTACTGAATTCTAATAAAGCTAAGTCATCGTCGGTTTCAATTGCATTAATTATAGGCTTAGCTTGATGGGTAAGACCATCATGAGTACGAACAGTAAAACTGCGATCGTTTCGTAGAACATGAGCTTTGGTTAGGATTAAGTAAGTGTTATTTTGTCGAGCAATAATTACCCCACTACCACCATTCTCTGCACTGCTAATTCTGACGCTAATTTCGCGAGCAATATTATCTTTGATGTAGGGATTAATTGCTTGAGCGACGATCGGTGTTGACAAAGCAATTGCTAGTGGAATTGGAAGAGTCGAAACAAAGATTAAAGAGTAGATTGCTGGTAAATAAGATTTCATGTTAATATTTTGTGCTTATATTTTTGTTTAATAGTAATTTGAATAGATTAATAGCGATCGCTTGTAATTAGCTAATACCAATTCTCCACAACCATGCACTCTTCTCAGATTTAGCTTCTTTGCGTCTTTGCACCCAATGCGACGGGTATAAACGCCTTTGCGTGAGACTAAACTCAAAATATTAAGTACAGCTTCAAAGAGAAATGGTATAAAAAACGAGCAATTTTTCTTAAAGCGCGCTCTTTTAATTTCTACTACCAAAAAGATGACACTATCGATCGCGTTTCTCAAAACCTTAGCAATAGCATCTTACTCTTGAATTTGCTGCAAAAAATTAGTTGCCTTTTCTTGACCTTCTAAATCCTTCTGTTCAAAAAAACCTCTTTGAGCTTGTTGTAGATCGTTAATTGCACCCAATTTATCTCCTAACTCAGAGCGAATTAAACCTCGACCAAGATAGGTTTCAGGATTAACATCGCCTAACACTCCGATAGCTTCGTTGTAATCAGCGAAAGCCTCGTTCCACCTGTTTAAAATTGCATAAACTCTGCCACGATTTATATAGGCTCGAAGATATTTAGAATCTAGCTCGATCGCTTTATTATAT
The DNA here is from genome assembly GCA_030064795.1 of Pleurocapsa sp. MO_226.B13. Next base: position 3,687 of record JASJEI010000032.1, read on the forward strand.
TGTTCTAATGCCAATTTATAGTTTAGGATCGGGTCGATCGATCGCTTGTTGAAAAGACTGTTCTGCTTCTCTATATCTCAATAAACGCCACAGTTTGTTACCCCAATCGATCCATTGACAAGAGCTAGTATTGTGACTGGGGGTTTCTGTAGTTAAGATGGCTCGTTCAAAGTCATTTTTAAAATCCTGAGTAAAAGTTGGTTGATTGGTTTCAATACTTCCATTGAGTGCCATATCAATAATTTGTTCCTTGACTTATTTCCCATATCAAATTTTGGTCAGGACATAAGTAGTCGTCATTAACCTCGTACACCAGGATCTACTTAAGTTATATATAAGTAATACATAATTTCTCAAAGTCAAACAAATAAACGAACGCGATCTCCAACATCGGCATAGGATACTTAAAAGTAATCAAGAGTAAAGCAAGGAAAGTTAAGCATGAAAATTTTACTAGTTAGTTCCACAGGAGGTCATTTTCAAGCCCTACAGAGATTAAACAGCTTTTGGAGAAAACACGATTGTTGCTGGGTTACTTTTCAGACAGCGTCTACTGAATTAATTTTAAATGATGAAAAGGTATATTGGGCTTATAGTCCTACTAATCGCAATTTGCCCAATTTAATCCGCAATTTTTGGCTGGCTGGGCAGGTTATTCAAAAAGAACGTCCCCAGTTGGTTTTATCTACCGGTGCGGGCGTGGCAGTTCCCTTCATTATTTTGGCAAAGTTAGCAGGAATTAAAACGGTTTTTGTAGAATCTTTTACTAGAGTTGAAGGGCTTAGTTTATCTGCTCGTTTAGTCATGCCATTTCTCGATACGATTTATGTGCAATGGGAGCAATTAGCAGCTAAATATTCTAAAGCTAAATTAATCCGTATTTAAAAAAAATTATAAATTCACATTTTGATAAACCATATTGAAAATAATTATTATAAATAATCATGATTTTAGTTACAGTTGGCACAGAAAAATTTCCTTTTAATCGTCTCATGCAATGGATTGATAATTTAATCGATCGCAATTTAATTCAACCCGAACAAGAAGAGATTGTAATTCAATATGGTAGTTGTACTTTTATTCCCGATCGCATCAAAGGTTATTCAGTTCTCAAAGAAACTGATTTTTTAAGTTTAGTCGAGCAAGCTCGAATTATTATTGCTCACTGCGGTGAAGGAACTCTCGATTTACTAGGTTTAATTAATAAGCCTTTTATCTTAGTACCCCGTAGTTACGATTTTCAAGAACACGTAGACGACCATCAAATTGAGTTAGCACGGCAGCTTGGTAAACTAGGAATTCCGATTGCCAATAGTCAAGCAGATTTAGTTGATTTTTTAGCGAATCCGTTTGTAGCTCGTTTTCCTGTAACACCATCTCAGTATTACACCCAAGCCAGTTTATTACTGGAAGACGAATTTGAAACTGATTTAGTAAGAGAAGAATTAACTAGTGAATTAATTGATTCTTGGGAATTGATTTCTGACTTGGCATAATTAAGTTACCTTCGATTCTTAGACGACCACAATCTGGCTTTTCTTGTCTGAATTCTAGATTAAATAAGCGTAATAGATTCTTTGCTTTATTAAATGAGGTAAGAGTCTTTTTTTTGTTAGCCAAAAAAATATACATAAGACGAACAAAAATGATTGAAGTCACACTTATAAAAAGACATAAACGCACATAGTAATAAAAGACAATATAAATAACAAAAAAATACAAGTTTTTAAATAATAAATTTTACTCTAAGAAAGAAACAATATTATGGCTGGATTATGGCTGGAAACGATTACAAAATTGACTTTAGTGCTGCCGATCCTATTCTTTACGATCGCCTTTTTCCCGAACTGATAGCTAATCTACCTGGCGGCCGTGTCAGCAATCCCCTCAGCGGTACAGCCGAGAGTACCAGCTTGGAATCTTTAGCCCCCGCAAATCTGGCACTGGGGCAGATCGTCCCCTTTGAATTTCGGATTTCTGTCAACGATGCAAAATGGTTAATGGCGATACGATTACCGTTACTGCTGGATGGGAGACTGTAACTACTAACGGGGGCTTATTTGGTTATGATGGAAATCTGGGAGTAATTGCTGCTTTTGTTGATGCTGGCGATCCTAGTGCGACTAACGATACTGATGCTACCGTCAGCAATTTTTCTTGGACGATGGTGGATACTGAAATCCAAGGAACTTTTGAAATTAGCAATCTCGATCCTGGTGAAGAAATTGTTCTCGAAGCTTGGGTTGTATTGCAGGATGAAATTCCTATCGGCACTACTGGTAATGTAAAATCAAAACTCATTAGTGCCGAGACATCGGGATTAATTGAAACTGGAGATGCTATCAGTACGGGCAATCAAACAATTCCCTTGCTGCGGGTGAAAGATTTTTTTAGCACCAAAGCCGATCTATCGGTTGTGGTTAGCGATGGTAATACGGTGACGGCTGGAGATGATTTGGCTCAAGTTAATCACGGCTCGCAGTTTACCTACACGATTCTTGCTACGAACAATTCAGACGTAGTTGCCGACCAAGTTACGCTGACGGATCTCCTCGATCCTAACGTTAAATTTATTAGTGCTGAGGCGATCGACACCGCAGGGGCAATTACCACCGTGAGTCATGATGGTTCTGCTAGTGGCGGTACTTTAACTGGGGATTTGGGTTTTCTCAACCCTGGAGAAGAGGTAAGTATCGAAGTCACTGTCGAAGTTTTAGACACTGCACCCATAGCAGAAATTGGCGATTTGAGTAATACTGCCACGATTACATCTATCAATGACGATCCAGATTTAAGCAACAATACTAATGTAGAACTGACCGACGTTTTAGAACTTAACGCCAATGAAGTATTAACTACTTCTAACACTACTGCCCCAGGGGTATTTGTTGTCGATGAAACAGGACAGATTGAATATGATTTTCTCTATGATGGGGGCTGGTTTCAGGGAGAACTAGCAGTGTTTAGTTTGGCAGGAATGGAGGCATATGAATATGGCTCTTTAGATTATCTGCAAGAAGCAACAGCCAGGGCGATAAGCAACTCAACCCAGGGCAGAATTTTAACTAGTGATCGCGATGAGGGAGCGCGTTTCGATTTTAAAGTTGACTGGGAAAAGAATTTTAATCAGGGGAACTACCAAGGTACTAAGACTTTTGCGATGAATCCTGGGGAGGAAGTAGGTTTTATGATGGTGCAGCATACTACATTTGCTGAAATCTATAACGATCCTAGTATTACCTCTAGATGGGGCAAAAAGGTTCTTTTTTCCACAGATACTAATCAAGTTGCTGCGGTAGACAATAACGGAACGTTTGCTTTTGAAGATATCAAGGTAGACAATAATTCCGATCGCGACTACAACGATTTTGTGTTTCAGGTGACAGGTATGAGGGGGAATGTCTCCAGTTTAGATGTAGTTGGCAATAGCGATCGCGATTGGCGCACCACGGAAATGGGACAACAACTTCTTAGTTATGCTAGTGGTGAAGGTTTTACTGAAAGGGTATTTGAAGTAGGAGCAACGGGAGAAGTCATTATCGATTATCTCTACGATGGTGGCTGGTATGAATCGGCAGTAGGCATCTTTAGCCTTGAAGGTATGGAAATGTACGCTCTCAACTCTGATGCTTTTGCTACCGAAGCAATCAATCGCGCCTTAAGTAATACGGAACAGGGATATGTAGTCACTCAAGACCCTTTAGAGGGAGCTAAACACAGCAGTTTATTGAGATGGGAAAGAAACTTTAATCAGGGAGAATATCAAGGTAGACAAATCTTTCACATGAATCCTGGCGATCGCTTTGGTTTAGTATTAATTCCCGACGCTACTATAGAAGACTCTTTGACTGCACCAGATTGGGCAACTAAAAAACAACCCTTCTTTTCTCTGACTGCTGCTAATGCAGATAACACGATACAAATCGGAACGGTTTACGATGGGGTTGAAGGAGCGATTATTGGTTGGGAAGATGTTCCCCGCGATCGTGGTTCTAATCAAGACTACGACGATATTGTTTTGGCAATTGAAGGGGCAGATGCAGTGGGTATTCATGCCATTGAAGATTTAATCCACAGTAACCGTAATTGGCTAAATACTCCAGTCGGTCAAGATATTATTAGTTATTTTGACAACCTAAATGCTATTTAAAGCAACAATTTTCGAGATCGCTAATTAAACAACTTTTCTCAAAAACTCATTACTCTGGTTAAGCTACCAGAGTTTTTTGTGTTTAATCAATCGTCTTGCGAACCAAAGTTATACATAACATATACGCCACGCCAGAAAAATATTCGATCTCAAACAATTAAACAGACTCGATCGCAAATAGTAGCTTGTGATACTAAAAACTAACGCTAATTAAGTTTTATAAATCGAATTATCAAAGCAATGACAACTATTAACGATCTAAATACAGGAATTTTTCAGGTTAACTCTGGGGGAGAAGTTGGTATCAATTATCTTTACGATGGTGGTTGGTACAAAGGAGAATTAGCCATCTTTAGTCTTCAAGGGATGGAGAATTTGGAGACCAATTCCCCAGAATTTTTGCAAGAAGCTGCTAACCGTGCCTTAAGCAATTCCGAATTAGGTTATGTAGTAATTCAAGACCAAACAGATCGCGCTCGCTTTAGCGATCTCAATAATGAATTGACTTGGGAAGGTGAATATAACGGCGGAGTCTACAACGGCGTTCAAACCTTCCAGATGGAGTCAGGCGATCGCTTTGCCATGATGTTAGTCAAAAATGGTACGGTTAGCGATTGGGCTACTAACCCTAACACCGACGAAGTATTATTTTCCTATGACACTGTTGAATTAAATGATGGAACAACCCTAGGACAAATTGCCGATCTTACTGGGGATGGTAATACCTTTGGTTGGGAAGATGTCAACCTCGATAATACTGCTAGTTTAGACCGCGATTATAATGACTTGGTAGTACAAGTAGAAGGAGCTTCCGCTACTACGGAAACGATTGAAAACTCAATTTACAGCGATCGCAATTGGCTGAATACTGAAGTCGGACAAGAATTAGTAGAATACGCCAACCGCCTTAAATTTGAGAATGGAACATTTACTGTTAATTCCACAGGTCAAGTTGAATTTGATTATCTTTATGACGGTGGTTGGTATCAAGGAGAACTAGCCGTCTTTAGCCTCAAAGGTATGGAGGTTTACGAACCAGGATCGGTAGAATTTCTGACTGAAGCTACTCGTCGTGCTTTAACTAATAGCAACCAGGGGCGAATTTTAATTAGCGATCGCACTGAAGGGGCGTATTTTAGCGACAAAGTGTCCTGGGAAAACGATTTTAATGTCGATCCAGATGGTTATCAAGGAGTTCGATCCTTTGAGATGGAGGCAGGAGACGAACTGGCTTTTATGTTAGTGCAGCACACTACAGTGCAAGATATCTACCAACATCCCTATAGTACTTCTCAATGGGGTAAAAAAGTTCTCTTCTCCACCGATACCAATCAGGTAGCAGCGGTAGACAACAACGGTACTTTGGCTTTTGAAGATATCGTTGTTAGTTCTGGTAATTCAGACTACGATTACAATGATTTTATTTTTCAGGTAAAAGGTTTAGAAAGCAATAATACCGTCAGTTTTGATGAAGTAGTTAACCCCAATCGAGATTGGCGCAACACGGGAACGGGAGTAAACTTGCTGACTTATGCCAATCGAACTTCCTTCAATGAAGGTGTGTTTGAAGTTGGAGAAACTGGCGAAGTAACTTTTGACTACCTATATGATGGCGGTTGGTTTCAAGGGGAATTAGCCGTGTTCAGTCTGGCAGGAATGGATATCTACGAACCTGGTTCCAAGGCTTTTATTGCCGAAGCTACTCGTAGGGCATTAACCAACTCCGAACAGGGTTATGTCTTAGCCAAAGATCGTACCGAAGGGGCGCGTTTTACCGAAAAAATGGACTGGGAAAATAATTTCAATCTCGATCCTGGTAGTTATCAAGGAGTAAAAACCTTCACCATGAACCCAGGGGAGAAATTTGCCTTCATGCTGGTACAGCACACCACAGTTTCGGAAATTACCGATCCTACTAAAATTGGGCAGTGGGGCAAAATGCCCATCTTTTCTACTCCTGAAGCCAATCCTGAATATGCCGAGGAAGGTTTGATGGTAGATGTAGATGGCAACGGTACTTATGCTTTTGAAGATGTTTTGCTTAATAGCGATCGCGACTATAATGATTTTGTCTTTCAAATTAAAGGTGCCACGGGAGCGGTTTCATCGGTAGATCTCTATTCAAATAGCGATCGCGATTGGCGCAATACCACTATAGGTCAAGAAATTTTAGAATATAGCAATCGAGCTTTATTTGATGAAGGGGTATTTCAAGTAGGAGAATCAGGAGAAGTAATTATTGATTTTCTCTACGATGGTGGCTATTACCAAGGGGCTGAAGTCGGTATTTTTAGCCTTGATGGTATGGATATCTACGAAACGGGTTCGGATGCCTTTATCGAGGAGGCAATTAATCGAGCGCAAAGTAATTCTACTCAAGGCTATACAGTAATTAAAGATATTGAAGAAGGGGCAAAATTTAGTGCCGATCTCTATTGGGAAGACGACTATAACGATCGAGAACAATATCAAGGAAAACAGACTTTCTTAATGAATCCTGGGGACACTTTTGGTTTAGTTCTCGTTCCCGATGGTACTCTAGACGAAGCTTTGACCGCTCCCGATTGGGCAATCAAAAAAGATCCCCTTTTCTCTATGCCTGCTGCTAATATTAACAATCAGGTTCAATTTGCAGATATTAAAACTGACACCCAAGGAACGATTGTTGGCTTTGAAGATGTACGTCTCGATATCGGATCGAATCAAGATTATAACGATATTATTTTAGCTATTGAAGGGGCGCAAAGTATCGGTTTCGATGATGTTGAAGATGTCATAGCTAGCAACCGTAATTGGCTCGATATGGGAATCGGTCAAGATATTGTCGGTTATTTCGATAATTCTCTTTAAAATTATATTTAATAATCAGACTTGAATTACTTGTAGGGCGTGGAATTCCTCGCTCTACTTTTTTTTTGCCAACAAGTCGGTCATTAAATCGAACAAATAAACAAACGCGATCGCAAACTGCAACGAGTAATACTAAAAATAATAAATTTATTACCGAACCATCATGACTTATCAAACTACTGATAATAACCTGTATTTAATAACTTCTACGAATCTCAGCGATCGAGTTAAAAACAATTCCTTAGTTCATGCTTCGGTTAATTCCAAAGGTAAACGTTTATTAGATATTTGTGGGGCGATCGTCGGGTTGATGATTACCGCTATCTTATTTATTCCCATTGCTATAGCCATCTGGTTAGATAGTCCTGGAGCGATTTTCTTCAGTCAAACCCGTTGTGGTTATAAAGGAAAAAAATTTCGGATTTGGAAGTTTCGTTCGATGGTTGCTAATGCTAGCGACTTAAAACACATGGTGGAAAATCAAATTGCAGGACCTTTGTTTAAAAATGAATGCGATCCTCGCGTTACTAAAGTAGGTCGCTTCTTGAGAAAAACAAGTTTAGATGAATTTCCTCAATTTTGGAATGTCTTGAAAGGAGACATGAGTTTAGTGGGAACTAGACCCCCTACTGTTGATGAAGTAGAGTGCTACGAAGTCAATCATCTGAAACGTTTGGACGTTAAACCTGGTTTAACTGGAGAATGGCAAGTTAACGGACGTTCCCAAATTACTGACTTTGCTGAAGTATTGCGTTTGGATTTGCAGTATCAACAAAATTGGAATCTGATTTACGATTTGAAATTAATTTTTAAAACCATCGGTGTAATTTTTAGTAAAAGAAGTGGTGCGTGCTAGGGTTTATATATTTTTAAAAAACTCTTAGATTATTTATTATTTATTGTTTATTTAATTTTTCATTGGCATCCCAGCTTTTTAGTTTTAAAGTTTCAATTAAGCTATCTAGTTGGGTGTAGTCTTCTACAGGAGCAAAATTCTTAATTCTAGCTGCGGATAGTGCGGGATGTTCTGGAGGTATATTTAATAGTGCTTCTTTGACATCTTTAACTAATTCTGGGTCGGTATTTTTAAGAGCGGCGATCGGCCATTCAGGATAGAGGGAGGTAGTATGAGCATAGGAAAAGTCATCGTTAGCGCGATCGATAATTCGTAGTTCATCTACACTGTTAATTAATCCCTTATCTACCATTTTTTCTAGTTGTCCAGTACGGATAAAACCAGCATCAATCGTGCCATTAAGTACGGCTAAAACAATATTATCTTGGGATTTATTTTCGATAAAACTCGCAAAGTCTTTAAAGGGATCGATCCCTTGCTGTTGTAGGTGATAAATTTGGAAAACGCAGCCGGCAGCAGCAGTTTCAAAATCGACACAAGCTACCTTTTTATCTCGAAGATCGGTAATATTTTTTATATTGCTATCTTGTTTGACTACAATTAAAGCACTAAATAGTGTCCCTGTTTTAGGTCGAGAATGAGTAACTAAAAATTCAGTATCGTACAATCGGCGAATTTGCACCGCAGCCAAAGGATTATTAGTCGTAAAGTCTAAATTATCTGCCTCTACTTCGCTAAATTGACTATCTTGGGAGACGGTAACTAATTCAAAAGGTCTGCCGATAGTTTCTTCTAAATAATCTAATAAAGGTCGATATCTTTCGTTAACAGATACCGCACTATCAATACTCAAAACTCCAATGCGTACTGGCTCACCGATAGCGCGATCGCTCTTTTGGCTTGGGGTATTAGTTTTAGGAGTATTTATATTTGCTTGCGGTTTTTGACAAGCAGTAAAACTGAAGATTAATAATAGACTCAGAGCAATTTGTTTAAATTTCATAAAAAACATCTACTAATAACCAATAACTGTACAGACAAGGCATGCCTTATCTCTACCAATCATTAAATTTGTACTGTAAAAATAGATCCTTGAGGCTGATTATCTTCAATAAATATGTTTCCTTGATGGGCATCGATAACCATTTTGCAAAAAGCCAAACCCAAACCAATTTGATTGACATCTTTAAATTTGGTTCCTGTTTCGTATTTATTAAAGATACTTTGTTTGAATTCATCCTTGACCCCCATTCCGCGATCGCATACTTGAATTTGTAAGGTTTTATCTGGTAAATCAAGGGGATTGACTTTGATAGTTACTTGACTTGATGAAGGAGAAAACTTAATAGCATTGGTAAGTAGATTTTCTAATAACCGACGAAATAAATTAGTATCGATTAAAATTTCCAGCTTAGTTTCAGATAATTGTGTATGAAGCTCAATGTTATTATTAGTAGCAGAAGGAGTTTTTTCTCTAATAATTTGACTAATTAAATCATTTATATTAGTGGAAGTTCGATCTAATTTTAATGTTCCCGATTCCATCTTTGCCATAATTAGCAAGTCATCGGTTAAAGCAGATAATCTCTGTCCAGAATCAGAAATTTGCTCGATTTTCTTTCTTTGTTTGATATCAAGTTCGCCCCGCAAAAGAAGTTCGCAAGCAAAAGTAATGTTGGGAGCATCCCATTTTGGAAGAAACATGATGTATTAGAGGATGTAACCTTTAATTTATCGTCGATCAAAAAAATATAGTTGCCGAAATGGGATGCTCCCGTAATGTTTCCAATAGGATTGCGTAAATCGTGAACGATCATGGTAGAAAGATCGTCTCGCATTTGGAGAGTTTCTTTGAGGATGTTATACTGCTGTTTAATTCGTAACATCGATTTGACTCTAGCTCGTAATTCCAAACCACTAATGGGTTTACTAATAAAATCATCAGCACCAGCTTCTAAACAATTCGCCAGATCTTCTTTAGAATTGAGAGCAGTAGCCATAACAATAGGGATATGGCAAATATGAGGATTGGATTTAATACGCCGACATACTTCGATGCCATTAAGATCGGGCATCATGACATCTAATAAGATTAAGTCGGGCTGAGTTTTAGTTAAAAAATTCAAGGCTTCTCGTCCATTATTAGCGTGTTCCAAAATATATTTTTCTTTAAATAAAAATGCTTCAATTACATCAAAATTATGAATTTCATCATCAACGACTAAAATTATTTTTGGTTTTTCCATAAAATTAAAATATTTAAGAGTAAGACAATTAATTAACTAGCAACTTGCTATTTTGTTTCTTAGCAAGTTGTTGTTCGATACTGTTGACCAGTTTTTTGAGATTGACGGGTTTAGTCAGATATTCATTTACCCCCGCAGCAAAACATTTTTCGCGATCGCCTGGCATGGTTAAAGCAGTAAGAGCAATAATGGGAATTTTAGCCAGGCTAGAATCTTGTTTAATGCGACGGGTTGCTTCTAAACCGTCCATATCTGGCATTTGTATGTCCATTAAAATCAGATCTGGGTGTTTATCTTTTGCTAAATTAACTGCTTCAAAACCATTGTGGGCAAAAATTAATTGATATCCTTTAGATATTAAATAATCTGACATCATTAAAATATTTGCTTCGTTATCTTCTGCTAAAAGAATTAAGGCTGAAGAATAATTAGTTACTAAAGTAGTGGTTTCATTAGTAATATCTAATTCTGAATTGGGTTCAGGGTCAGCGATCGCTTTTGTCTTTCAGTTAAACTACCATATACTTCCTCCAATAAAGCCTCGGATAAACCTAAAACTGCATTTAAAGGAGTTCGTAATTCATGGCTCATACTTGCTAAAAATTCATCTTTTAGCTTGGTAGCGCGGGCTAACTTGGCATTAGTAATTGCTAAGTCTTCGTTATTTTTATGTAAACCTTCAATGGTTTCTTGTAGTTGAACTGCCATTTTGTTAAAAGAAGCTTCTAACAGGCCAATTTCATTATCGCGATCGACAATATTGACTCTTTTATTTAATTCTCCGTCAGCAATTTCTTGCGATAACTTTGCTAACTTTTTCAAAGGATTTCCCACCTGTTTTTTAAAGATTATCAAAGTGATTCCCGCTAACAAAATGCTCGCCAGAATAGCATTGACTAAATTCAGAGTTGCTGCCCGATAAAATTCCTTTTGAATATTTTTATAGGTATACCCAAGCCAAACTTACCCTAACAATCTATCTTGATAAATAATATTTTTTTTTATTAGATTTACTGCGGAGTCTTTGTTTTTTGTTTAATAATGTCAAGGGTATTATTACTTAAATCCTCTTGAGGGATTGTTTTAGCTATTAGTGGATGTTCTCGATTAAGAAAGCGAGTTAAAGGTTGTCCTTGGGAATCCAGAATTATACTATAAACAATATCAGTATCTTCACTAGTCTGTTTCATCCTTTGGATGCAGGAGCAAACGACTATATTACTAAGCCAATACAATGGGCGGTATTGTCAGAAAAAGTCGAATATTTATTAAACCAGTAGGGCTACAAAAAAGTTAGTCAAAGTTGGTCAGCCTTATTCAAATGGATAAGTTTTAGCCAGAGGTTATTGCCCGCCGACCGCCCCAATTGTGAGGGGTAAGCGTGTCAAAGTCCCCAAATTCGTAGG
>JASJEI010000122.1 GCA_030064795.1 Pleurocapsa sp. MO_226.B13
CCAAAACTATTAAGAAATCCTTAAATTACATGGCTACGCTTTTCAATAATCAATCCTTCAATCTACTTTTATATATAGCTTTGAGTGTGTTTTAGTTCATTTGTATGCTGAAAGTTCCGTTTCAAGACGATGATCCCCTGCTTGCTCCGTCCTTACGCGCTCGGAGACCTCAGCCCTAAAGGATTAGCTTCGCGTCACGCGGGCGGTGCGCTTTTTCGAGGCACTGGTTATAACTGACTTGAATGCCTTCAAAGTGGTTGTTTTGAGCCATTTCAAACCAGTTCTTGACTTGAGCATAAAGGGTAGGATGATTTCCTTTGAGCGCCAGCACGATCGGCAGCTTGTTTGTGACGAATCTGCTCTACAGTATCAGTCTGAGTTCCCATCGCGTCAATGGTAATGATTGCTCCCGAAATGTCTAGTAATTCCAGAAGTGCTGGAATAGCAGTAATTTCATGTTTTATGGTCTTCAACTTTTACCTGTCCTAGGACCAAGCGTTGTTCACTCGCCCAAGCTGTAACTAGATGTAAGGCGAAGAATTCCTTGATTACGGTCGTAAGAACCTCTGAGGCTTTTGCCATCTATTGGTATGATTTCTGATTCCGTTGAACCGAGCAGTTGTTGAAACCATTTGACGACACTTTGCTCGCTTCGCTTCAGGATTAATACGCTCAAATACAAGGGCGTAACGTATCGTCACTGGGAATCCCATTGGGTAACTCTAAAAATTCTTCGCGCCCATTGCTGCTTACTGATGCCATAATTTTCGATGTCCTCCCAACCTCGTGCGCCCGCGATCGCAGCTAAGACCGCTATGACTAAAATGTCTTTGAGGAGGTGTTTTTGGGTTCTTGAAACTCTAGGGTCAGGAAGATCGGCAAAGTAACCTGATAACTTGGCTTGTACTTCATTGATTGTGGGGAGTTGTGCCTTGGTTGCTGCCAATCGCCTTCTTTTCTGCTTGAGATGAAGTTCCAAATCCTTTTGCCATAAACCTTTCCTTTACAAGTAAGCATTAGTTTTTGGGACATTATAGATTTCACAAGAGACTTCAGGGGTTGATTAGATTTTGCCACTTTTGTCAAGTACAATTTATACCAAATTAGATGAGCTTACCCTGCAATTTTAGAGTTTTGCCATTAAAACGTTCGCCCAAAGTATTCAACAATGCTTTGCTATTCTCTACACGAAAAACCGCCGATAACATTCCAGGGATCAAGTTAGCTAGTCCTGGTTTACCTCCTGCGGGAATCTTGGACTCTCTCACCAGGTCAACATCCTCTACCAATTCTGCTATTTCCTGTTTCAGATTGCGAGTCAACTCTTCCAGGGCTTCTGCTTCTAGATCGGGGTCAGCATCGCTAAGATCGATCTTGACTTGAACATTAGCTAAATCTGTCATGCTGTTATTTCCTCTGGAGCTTTTTCGGAAATTTTAGGCTAAATGAAGCTGAGTAATAAATTTGTCCCAAAATTTTTAAACTTGTTAATTCTGGATATCTGGATATTATATGCATCATGGGGAGCAATTCGCAGGAGCTATTTTGGAGCATCAATGGCATTCACTTTCAATACAGGAAGTAACTCAAATCCTAGCCAGTGATTTAGAGAACGGACTGACCACCGATGAAGCAGCTAGACGACGGGAGAAGTTTGGAGTCAATCAACTAACCCCACAAAAAAGTAAAAGTCCCTACCAGCTTTTTTTACAGCAATTTAATCAACCATTACTGTATATTTTGTTGTTGGCAGGAGTCATCACCCTATTTCTCCAAGATTGGATCGATGCGATCGTAATTTTTGCAGTAGTTTTAATTAATGCAATTGTGGGCTATATTCAAGAATTTAAGGCAGAAAATGCCCTCGCTGCTTTGGCGGCATCAATTACGACGGAAGTAACTGTCATTCGCCAAGGAACAGAGCAAACCTTACCCTCAGAAGAATTAGTTCCTGGCGATTTGGTGGAATTGAATACAGGAGATAAGGTTGGGGCTGACCTACGACTAATTTTAGTTAATAATCTGCAAACTGATGAATCTTCTCTTACAGGAGAGTCTGTCCCTGTTGATAAAGTAACCGAAGCAATAGATGAAGCAACTACCCTTGCCGAGCGCCATAATATGGCATACGCAGGCACAGTCGTCATATCGGGACAGGGAATCGGTCTAGTGGTAGCGATCGCTGAAGCAACGGAGACTGGTCGAATTTCTCAATTGGTCGAACAGGGTAGTAGTCTGAAAACTCCTCTGACTCGCAAACTAGAGAAATTTAGTTGGAGACTGCTTTATATTATTCTCGGACTAGCTGCTTGTACCTTTGCCGTTGGTTTGGGACAGGGACGATCTTGGCTACCCATGTTTCAGGCGGCTGTTGCCTTGGCAGTTAGCGGCATTCCCGAAGAATTACCGTCTTTGGTAACGATTACTCTGGCGATCGGTGTTTCTCGTATGGCAGCCCGTCATGCCATTATTCGTAATTTGCCCACCGTCGAAACACTTGGTAGTGCCACAGTTATTTGTGCCGATAAAACTGGCACTCTTACTGAAAATCAAATGACGGTTAAAGAAATTTATGCGGTCGACCAACTTTATCACGTTGAGGGAACGGGCTATGAATCCATAGGTAGGATTCTCGATCAAAATCAGCCGATTAATTTAGGAGCAGAACCGATCCTAGATGCCTGTTTGCGTAATGGACTGTTATGTAATGATTCTTATCTAGAAGAAGAAGCTGGACAGTATACGGTTGCTGGCGATCCAACTGAAGGTGCATTAATTGTTGCCGCTAGTAAAGCTGGATTACAGCAACAAACTCTGACTGAAGCAATGCCGAGACTGGATGCTATTCCTTTTGACTCCCAATTTCAATACATGGCAACGCTACACCAAGCTAGAACCCAGAAGAATAGTACTAACCCTCGGAACATAATCTACATTAAAGGTGCGGTAGAAACCATTGTGGCTCGTTGCGATCGCGCTCTGCGCGGTGGCAGAGCCAATCGCGAAGTGTCGGCGGAGTCCAATCAGCAACTGACTAACGCCGAAATAGAAGTCTCCCTCGACCAAGATCTAATTCATCAGATTGCTGAAAATATGGGCAAGAGAGGATTGCGGGTCATTGCCTTTGCACAGAAGTACGTTGCAGCAGAAAAAAAGACAATCGAGCGGGAAGATCTCGAAGAGGGATTAGTTTTTGTTGGCTTACAAGGAATGATTGACCCCCCACGCTCGGAAGCAGTTGAGGCAGTAGCAAACTGTTTGGCAGCAGGAATTCAGGTCAAAATGATTACGGGAGATCATGCTACTACAGCCTGTGCGATCGCCAGGATGATGAAGTTAGACCCCAGCGGTACAATCAAAGCCTTTACAGGTAAAGAACTGGAACTAATGAGCGATTGCGCTCCGCGACGGGGCTTACAAGCACCTGAAGTAAATTCAGGTGACAGCCCCTCCACTGGCAAAGCCAATCGCGACCTGGCTCAAGCAGTCAAAGATGGGGTAGTTTTTGCTCGCGTTGCTCCCGAACAGAAATTACGCCTAGTAGATGCCTTACAGTCTCAAGGAGAAATTGTTGCCATGACTGGGGATGGTGTTAATGATGCCCCTGCCCTCAAGCAAGCGGATATTGGGATTGCTATGGGTAAAGCAGGTACGGAAGTAGCCAAAGAATCTGCCGATCTGATTTTGACCGACGATAACTTTGCTTCCATTGAAGCAGCCGTAGAGGAAGGTCGCACCGTTTATCACAATTTACAGAAAGCGATCGCCTTTGTGTTGCCCGTCAATGGCGGGGAAGCATTGACCATCTTGGCAAGTGTTTTGTTAGGGACTTCTCTGCCGATCTTACCCCTACAAATTCTCTGGCTCAATATGGTCAGTTCCTCTGCGCTCTCAATTCCTCTGGCATTTGACCACCAGACTACCGATGTCATGCAGCAATCTCCGCGAAATCCCCAACACCCATTACTATCAGGCAGTATTTTGAGACGGATTCTGCTCATTTCCCTATTTAATTGGGCGATTACCTTCGGCATCTTTGAATGGATTGTGAACTCTACAGCTAATGAAGTATTGGCGCGAACTATGGCAGTTCAGGCCTTAGTTGCGGCGGAGATTTTTTATCTCTTAAGTATTAGCCAGTTTTTCCCCTCTATCTGGAGCGGGCTGCGTCAACGAAAACAATCTGGACAGCAGGCGATTGCGTCGCTAGCCGCAGGCATCGCTTATCCCACTGCAATAGGGATTGTTTGTGTTGTGATTCTCCAATTTCTTTTCAGTCAGTGGTCAATCTTAAATTCTCTACTCAACACTACGCCTTTGAATTTTACTCAAAGTTTAATTTGCATCATTGTCGGACTACCAGCCGTAGTTTTAGGCAGCTTGTTCGGACGCTTCGATCCCCTATGATCCTAAATCCTGTTGGTGTAGGTTACTTAAATCAACGAAAAACGAAGTAATAAGTATTGATTACTCCCCCAGTCTCCCAGTCTCCCTACATAAATAACCTCTGTCAATCAGATTTAGTATGATAGGCGCTCTCCAGAGAATTATTTTCATTTTAACTCTTCAATGTTGCCGTTTTTGAGAGAAAATAGAGATAGATCGAGTACAGTAGTATTTATTTTGAGGTTGCCTCACTAGCCAAAAAAAGTTTTTGGCTAATAGCTAATAGCTGAGAACGGAGAACTACTAGCGTAGCGAGTTAAATTGGGGAGGTGACAATCGTGATAGATTCCAAATTTTTGACTAGTACACTTAAAACTACCGTCAGTTTATTACTGATGGCGGGAATTTGGCTCTTGCCTTTGAATATGGTAGCCAAGACAGCTCCCACTCCCAAAGATACAGCTCAGCAGCTAGAAGGAATTGTAGCTAGAAATTGGTCTCAATGGTCGTGGGGCGTTGGCGGAGCGGTAGCTTACTTAGGCTCAGATTCGGCAATTAGCCAACCGTCAGCACGGGCTACAGAAACAAGTTCCGCGATTTACTCTGACTCGGTTTATGAACTAACAAATCATTCCAGCTCAGACTGGGAGGTTCAAGCTGCAAGCCAAGACTGGCTTAATCTTAATCGAGGGGATGGTTCTCAAGATTTAGTCCGAATTGTTATCTTTCGATTTTGAAACATGGTCAGGAGGTGAAGTGTTATGAATTTTGGCTTGGCATCGCTCGCTTTACTATTGTGCTGCGTGTTACTAATGAGCGTACCTAATAATGCAGCAGAACTAACCCCTAATTCCTCTGGACTTCAGAGACCAAATTCTAATCCGACGATGGAGCAATTTGAGTTGCAGCGGAAGCAAATGGTGAAATACCAGCTTCACGATCGCGGTATACAAGATGAACGAGTCTTAACTGCGATGTCCAAAGTGCCTCGCCATCAATTTGTTGACTTATCTTTGAGGGATTTAGCTAAGGCGCGATCGCGCCTTAGCTATCGGTTATCAACAGACCATCTCTCAACCTTATATCGTGGCTTACATGACTGAATCGGCTGAGATTTCGACCGATACCAAAGTGTTAGAAATCGTCACTGGTTGTGGGGATCAAGCAGCGGTACTCGGGGAGATAGCCCAAAAGGTCTATTCCATCGAGATTATTCCCCAACTGGCGGCTAGAGCTCGTCGAACTCTCAGTCAACTGGGCTACGAGAATATCGAAGTAAAAACTGGTGATGGATACCAAGGCTGGGCAGAACATACTCCCTACGATGCAATTATAGTTACTGCCGCTCCCAAGCGTATACCTCAAGCCTTAATCGACCAACTAGCAATTAACGGTAAGATGGTGATTCCTGTAGGTACGTGGTATCAGGACATAATTGTGCTGACGAAAACCGAGAATGGTATGGTTGAGGAGAGAACCATTCCCGTTCGTTTTGTACCGATGATCGGAAAACCCCGACCATGATGAACTAACAAAAGACTCAGCAGTCAAGCAGAGAGAACAGTTCTGATGAGAGAGAAGATTTTGCATGGCCGCTACGACATTCAGCGACAACTGAGAAAATATGCTGGACGACAAACACTACTGGCACTAGATTTACCAACTCAAGAACTAGTAATTATCAAACTGCTGACTTTTGGTAGTGACTTTGAATGGCAGGATTTGAAACTGTTTGCTAGGGAGGCTGAAATTCTTCAAGAACTCTCTCATCCAGCAATCCCTCGCTATCTAGACTACTTTGAACTCAACTTGCCAGAGTTAAAAGGTTTTGCTCTAGTACAAACCTATATCCCCGCTCGGTCTTTATCAGAACACCTGCAAGCAGGACGTACCTTTAGCGAAGTAGAGGTTCAGCAAATCGCTAAAGCTCTCTTAGAGGTACTGATTTACCTGCACGAAAGGCTTCCTCCCGTGATTCACCGCGATCTCAAAGCCAGTAATGTTTTGCTGGGCGATCGCTCTGGCGAACATGTGGGTCAAGTCTATCTCGTGGATTTTGGCTCAGTCAAAACTCCTGTGGTGCAACAAGACGGAAGTATAACAATAGTTGGAACTTATGGTTATATGCCACCAGAGCAATTTGGCGGGCGAGCCGTTCCTGCTTCAGACCTTTATGGACTGGGTGCAACCTTAATTCACCTGGTAACAGGGAGTCATCCTGCGGATTTACTTCAGGATGACCTGAAAATTCAGTTTGAACAGTTGGTAAATCTTAGTCCTGCTTTCCTTGACTGGTTAAAATGGCTGACAGAACCCACCTTAGAGCGTCGTCCGACTTCAGCGCGAGAAGCACTAGAGGCTTTAGATATTTTGTCCCAGCGTCACTTTCCCTTAGTTGTTTTCCAGCCAGACGACAGCAAAATTCAGTACATCAAACAACAAGAGCGGTTAGAAATTACGATTCCTCCTGCTGGCTTTAGTCTTCGGGTTGGGTTTCTCTGCGTGTTCGATCTGATTTGGCTTTCTTTGTTAACTCATTGGACTATTGTTGCTTGGGGAGAACCTTGGTTAATCTTGCTGCCGCTTTTTCACTGGGCGTTTGGCATCTGGATTTTCTTAGCAATTCTCTTTACTTTGTTCGGTAAGATTCATTTTAGCCTCACTCCAGCCAAGATTTCTCTAATCTACGAGATGTTGGGGTTGAAGTTTACTTACCCTCGTCCAGAAGCAAGACAGGATATATGCAAACTGGAGATTATCGAGCAACAAACTGTTAGACCTGGTGGCTCTAAAAGGGAAAGAATTCAAGTTAATATCCCTTCTCAGTTGGTCATTTGGGCAGACAAACGCAAGTATGTACTAGGGCAAAATGCTTTGACTCGATGGTTACGAATCAGCCGAAGAAGAGTTCTTCATGCATCGGAGTTGGATTGGCTAGCTCAAGAAATAAGCGACTGGTTGGAGTTACCAATTTCTCGGTCATAGCACTAACAGATTTAATCAGAAGCTAAAGCCAATTAATTTTAGGTTACGCTCAGGAAGATGATTTATCTACTCTGTCATTTTTCTGTAGAGCATCAGTCCATTGCTTGGCTAAGGTAATTAAATCTGATGGCATCATCACCAAAGTCGTAGTATTGTTCTCCGCACCAATTTCAGTTAACATTTGTAACCGTCTCAATTCTAAAGCAGCTGGATTTTCCATAATTCTTTGGGAGGCTTCAGCCAACTTAATGGAGGCTTCCTGTTCCGCAGCGGCTTTGATTAACCGAGCGCGTTTTTCCCTGACAGCTTCTGCTTCTTTGGCCATGGCCCTTTGCATAGCTAGGGGAATTTCGACATCTTTAATTTCCACCCTTTCAATTTCAACTCCCCAAGGCTCCGTCATTTCATCGACAATTTCTTGGACTTTAAAGTTAATCTTGTCCCTTTTTTGCAAAATATCATCGAGGATGTTTTGACCGACCACATTACGTAGAGTGGTCATAGCAGCTTGATAGACCGCCATCTGATAATTCTCAACCCTGTTAATTGCCTTGTTGGGGTTGAGGATGCGATAAAATAAAACAGCATTCACTCTAATTGTTACGCTGTCAGCAGTAACTGCTTCTTGAGGAGCGATGTCAACGGTTTTGGTGCGGATATCAACTTGGGCTTTGCGCTCGGCGAAAGGAATAATCCAGTAAATTCCTGGTCCCTTGATTCCTTTGAAGCGACCTAGTCGAAAGATTACGCCTCGTTGGTATTCTCGATCGATCTTTATTCCTGCTATGCCAGACAGAATAACTAGAGAGGCAAAGGTTCCTAGTACAATTTCCATAATTTGCTCTTGAAGAATCTCGGATAACTCTATTGTAGAAGGATTCATAGAGGAGGCTTCTGGCAATTTTCTAGAACTTTAGGTCAGGGCGATCGCCAAACTTCTTAACCTTTTTAAATTAAAATAATAGTCTGATATTCCTGAGGGAGAAGAGGGAAGGTAACTCGTGAGTACAACCTACACAACAGACTTCAACTTGTGGGCTCAACAGACAGCCCAACTCTTGCGAGAACGCCGTTGGCAGGAGATTGACTTAGAGTATTTGATTGAGGAGGTTGAAGACTTGGGCAAGAGTGAACGGCGGGGTATTTCTAGCCAACTGACTCGCCTTCTGCTGCATCTGCTCAAATGGCAGTATCAACCCCAGCGTCGCTCGGATAGCTGGTTGGACTCTATTACCGACGCTCGGACGCAGATTGAGCTAGCTATCCAAGATAGTCCTAGTCTCAAAAGCTACCCTGAAAAGCAACTCGAACCAAGTTATCAGAAGGCTAGTCGCAAGGCAAGCAAGCAGACAAGAATGCCACTTTCAGTCTTTCCAACAAAGTGCCCATATTCCCTAGAACTGATATTAGACGAGGATTGGTTGCCCGAAAAAGACGATTGAGATTCTGAAGTTGTTGATGAATTTAGATGAGAGCCTATATTGAAATAAGTCCACTTTACGTTTAACGTTTATCGTTATACAATGAGCTGGTGATTAAAAGCTTTCGAGATAAAGAAACTGAAAAAATCTTCAATCGCCAACGCTCGCGCAAACTACCGTCCGATATTCAGCAAATTGCGTTGCGTAAACTACGTATGCTCAACCGCTCGCAATCTCTACAAGATTTGCGCGTGCCTCCGTCTAATCGTCTCGAAAAACTATTGGGCGATCTCGCTCCGCGAGGTGGCAGAGCCAATCGCCAAAATCAATACAGTATCCGTATTAACAACCAGTGGCGTATTTGCTTTATTTGGCAAGATAACGATGCCTACAATGTTGAGATTGTCGATTATCACTGAGAATAGATAAACATGATAAAGGATAAACTTGCACCAATTCACCCAGGAGAAGTTCTGCTAGAAGAATTTCTCAAGCCAATGGGACTCAGCCAGAATCGGCTAGCCCTCGATATTCGCGTACCAGCAAGACGTATTAATGAAATTGTCCTCGGCAAGCGTCGCATTACAGTTGATACAGCCTTGAGACTGGCACGATTTTTCAATATGTCACCAAAGTTCTGGCTTGGAATCCAGATGGATTATGACTTAGATCTTGCTGAGAATGAACTAGCAGAAAAAATTGCCAGAGAAGTGAAAATATTCACCCCAAGTTAAGAGATCAAGTTACCAGAAAAAGTAGATTGGGACTTTGAGATTGTTGATAAGCCGATCGCAACTTTCTAGAAACCTATATCAACGCGATCGCTCCTGAGAGAAATAGGCTAAAAGTCTCTGTCTAAGAGAGCATTTTGCCCAAGATAAACTTGTGTAACATTTAAGTCCGCACACAAATTTCTCATAATCTTTTTTTAGCCTAGAAGAAGCAGTTAAATCGGGATAAAAAACCCAAATCGTGTCGTGATTCTAGATGTCCTTGTGCAGAACGCGACACTTGGAAAACATTCCTGGATGTCTTTGCCCTAAATTATTTAAATTTAGTATCTCTTAATATGTATGGTGCTTCAATGGTGAGGGGCTAATGAATGCTTCATCTAGCGAGAAAAGCTATGGTATTAAAACAAAGGATGTTGTTGAGTTGCGATCGCCATTTTGGCGCAAAGTGCGATCGCTGTATTTTAAATCTAGTACGTAAGTATTTAATGCAAACAGAAGAAAACACTTCTTCCTTAGATAAAGAGCAACAAATATTGACACGACTCAAGCAAGTATTCGATCGTCTCGGTGCAATAATCGTAACACCCGAGGGAGAAGTTCAGTTTATGACCCAAAGAGGAGAGCAACTATTAAGTCAGTATTTTTCCTCCTACTCCACACACTCGTTGCCAGAACCATTACAACATTGGTTTAAGCATCAGATTTCGCGATTCATTCCCAAGGACAATGTTCAATGCTCCTGTTTTCCCTTGCACATGGAGCAAGCAGGAAAGCGGTTAAGCATTTACTTTATTTGCGATTTAATCGGAGACCAATATCTCATTTTGTTGGAAGAACGAGAACTAGAATCCTTCTCAATTTCATCTTTGGAATTATTAGGACTCACCAAACGCGAGGCGGAGGTACTCTTCTGGGTTGCTAAAGATAAAAACAATGCCGCGATCGCAAAAGTACTTGGTTGCTGTAAAGGAACGGTGCGGAAACATCTAGAACATATTTACGAAAAACTGGGTGTACAAACCCGAACCGCTGCTGTGATTGTTGCCCTGGAAAGGTTGGGGCTACTCAATAGGCAGTTTGTTGCAATATCTTCATAATCCTATACGCGGATCTTCGTATTGTTCGCAAAGTTTATTTTGAGGAGAATTAGATAAAGAGGGAATCATAGGAAAAACGTTTACTAATAACAATCCAATGCCTACTATTACCAAATCTGCTTGTCAAAACCCCTTTATAAAAGTTGTGACTTTGTTGGCAAAAGTAATTTTTACGAAACTAATTATACTACAGAAACGAGAAATCTTTACTCTGGTAATTAAAAATGAGAATTAAATAAAATGCAGAACTTTTTTAAATAACTCGCATGATAGCGAGATTAGGCAATTTAAGTTTTGTAGATAATAAAATCCTCATTCCTTAGCAATACTCTATGTAAGATTACTTGTAGCACATTCGCCAACAAAGTCATGTTGTTTAAAAAATCAAATTTTTGCTTTCTGACAAACTCATTCATTCTCATTCATGCAATTTCACTTTAATAAACTTAATTTTCAAGGAGGATTTAGTAATGGATAATGGATTACGCACATTTGTCTTTCAAAGTTCACTTGAGCCGACACCTATGTGGCTGAGTTCAGAAGTCTCTGCCGCTGCTGCAAGGTATGGAGAACGGCGGGGTTCGGATTTATCTTCATTGGATGCCGAAAAAATTGCTCGACGATATCTTCAGGGTGCATTGGCAAGTTCGGAACTCCCAAGCTTTACCGTTGCTGAAGTTAGTGGACAGGCGAGTGAGTTTAAGTGTTTAGGTGTTGAAAACATTCCCTTAACCAATACAAAGACTGTAAAATTCCGTCAATACTACTCTAAAATCCCTGTATATGGATCGCTGATCACAGTAGAATTAGAACAAGGTAACGAACTAATCTCAATCAACTCGGCATTGGGTGACCCTGTTAATGTCGATCCGATCGCTTCTATTTCTCCCGCGCAAGCTCTCCAGACAGCACGTGCAGAAGCAGGTTATGGCAACAAACATTTGAATGCCATTCCACGTCTTAACTATTACTACGATCAAGATACACGTCGCTGGAGATTAGTATACATCATTGAAGATGTACTCAAGCAAGATACTGAAGATGTAGAAAAAGCCCATCCATTACCTGAAGTCATGGACTATGTCATTGATGCCCATTCAGGTGAATTGGTTTGTGAGTTGCCACGAACCCAAACTATTGGGGAAGTACCGTTTACGGAAACTGCAAATGATGGTCTGGGAGAACAGCGCCAGATTTCCGGTATGCAACGAAACAGTACGAAATTCTTACTTAATCGGGCTAATAACGTACACACTCATGACTTTGAATTCCGCGATGTCCGTCGGCAATGGTTCCTATTACCAGGGAAATATGTAGAAAATCCCCCAACACCTTGGAATCCAGGTGGAGTCAGTGCTCATGCCAACGCTGAACAAGTTGTACAGTTTCTTAGGAACGTACTAATGCGCGATGGCTTGGATAATCGGGGTGGAAAAATTGTGTCCTCAATTAATTGTCTGTATTCTGGTCAGTTGGACTTTGGACAAACAGCAAAATGATTCGCGAATACTAATCGCGAATTTTGACTCAAGAATCAGCTG
>JASJEI010000123.1 GCA_030064795.1 Pleurocapsa sp. MO_226.B13
GTCAAAACCAAATTTTGAACCTTAAATTTGAAAGTGAAAATCAAGCTGATCTTGAGTATTGAGACTATCCTCGCCTCCAACTAGGAAATTATCATATTTTTCTAGAAGACGAAAGCCCATGGGAGTAAGATGAATTCTGTATATTGGAGGTCGTGCAAATTTTATACTAGTTAAAATGCTAGTTTTGTCAATCTATCGATCCCAACTACTCAAACCTTTGCGACTACGGAGCTATTGCAGCTTAATTTTGTCCGAAGCATTGTAAAAACATAATAATATTTATCGACGTTTGAGTAGCTGAAAGTCGATGATGTCAATAACTCTTGTTGCTGTTCACTACATCTTGGGAAGGGATATTGGAATGAATAGAATTTTATCAAGTTCAGGTTTGTGGGCGTGGATACAACGTTTATGGGCTGCTATTCTACTTAGTGGGAAAGCGATCTTATTTCTTTTTATACGCAGGCTCGATGTTAAAAGCAGTTTAGAACAAATGATGGCTGTTGGACCGGCTTCTTTATTAATTGCTCTAGTTACAGCAGCAGTTATCGGCATGATTTTTACAATTCAAGTAGCAAGAGAGTTTCTGAAACTAGGAGCAGGTAGTGCGGTTGGCGGAATTTTGGCGATCGCATTAGCCAGAGAACTCTGTCCAGTAATGATGGCAGTAGTAGTAGCAGGTAGAGTGGGTTCGGCGTTTGCAGCTGAGATTGGTACCATGAGAGTCACAGAACAGATCGATGCTCTCTACATGCTCGATACCGACCCCATTGAATATCTTGTGATTCCCCGCCTAATTGCTTGTTGCATTATGGTTCCAGCGTTAAGTATTCTCGCTCTCTTTACGGGTTTAGCAGGGGGATTAATTGTGGCTCAAAGTATGTATGGAATTGCCAATAGCGTCTTCCTCGATTCGATCCAAAATTTTCTCGATGCTTGGGATATTTTGAGTGGTCCGATAAAAGGTGTCGTATTTGGTGCTTTGATTGCCATTATTGGCTGTAGTTGGGGTTTAACTACTAGAGGAGGAGCTAAGGGAGTAGGACAATCTACTACAGCAGCAGTAGTAACTTCACTGCTAGCAATTTTCATATCCGATCTATTTCTCTCTTGGTTAATGTTTCAAGGATTGGGGCAAGGGGCAACAATGATCGGAAAATAGAAAGGCATTGTTCAATTCTCTGAAGATTATATTTTTCAGGGAGGGATAACATTGTAAATAACTGCATCAGTTGTTGACTTCTGCTAATTAAAAAGAAGAAAATAAGAATCTTGAGTAGGAATTGTCCAGATATTTTGAGCAAGCATGGTGATGATTGTTCCTCTAGTCCAGCTTAAAGGAGTTTCTAAGTCTTTTGGTGCCAAGAAGATTTTGGATAATGTAGACCTGAACATTTATCCAGGAGATGCTTTGGGAATAATCGGACCTTCTGGCTGTGGTAAATCGACATTTTTGCGTATTATTGCTGGTTTATTACGTCCCGACGCAGGAGAAGTTTATATTCAGGGACAGCGAAGACAAGGGACAATTGAGGAAGGAGAAGCGTCTTTAGGTGTCGGAATGGTATTTCAGCAATCCGCTTTATTTGACTCTCTGACGGTAGATGAAAATATCGGGTTTGCTCTCTACCGTTACTCTGATTTGCCACCAGATAAAATTCGCGAACTAGTCGAGCGCAAGTTAGAAATAGTGGGACTCCCTGGTACTGGGAAGCTTTACCCCTCCGAGCTATCGGGAGGGATGCGTAAAAAAGTTAGTTTAGCCCGCGCCATTATTACCGACTCTAAACGTACTGAAGATAATCCTAGTATTATCTTGTATGACGAACCAACCGCAGGTCTCGATCCTATTGCTTCAACCAGAATTGAAAACCTAATTCACGATTTACTTAATACACAAAATATATGTCGTGCTTACGCTATAGTCACTCACCAAGATAGTACCATTCGCCGAACTGCCGAACGAATAATCTTTATCTACCAAGGCAAGATTCAGTGGGACGGAACTAGAGAAGAAGCATATACTTCTACCCATCCGTTATTAAAACAATTCTTTAGCGGTAGTATCGAAGGTCCAATTCCCTAAGCTCTAGAGGCATTTGTTCCAACTCTAGTAGATTATCTTTAATTGCTCGCGTAATCATACTTTAAAACAAGAACCAAAATGAAAAATGACAAATACCAGCAACAACAACAGAATGTCGCCGTCAATGCGACAAAGTATAATTGGTTTGATGCTTCTGGTTTCTCTAGGCTTGTTGGGCTTATTCATCCTCTGGGTCAGAAATGCTAGTTTCGGCAGTCGGAGTTATCAGGCGAAGATTATCTTTCCCAATTCTGGCGGAATGACCCCAGGAACCAGAGTTGCTTATCGTGGAGTAAAAATCGGTCAGATCGCTACCGTCGAACCAACAACAGAAGGAGTAGAAATTGGAGTAGAAATTGCTACAGAACGCCTCATCCCTAGTAACTCCAGAATAGAAGCAACCCAAGCGGGATTAGTTGGCGAAACTTCCATTGATATAACCCCTCTACAGTCTCTTCCACCCCAAGCCGATATTGCTAAACCTCTAGACCCCGACTGCGATCCATCCCTAATTATTTGTAACGGTTCGGTTTTACAAGGAGAAGGAAAACTTGATGTCAACGCTCTGATTCGCTCTTTACTCCGGATTTCCAATATCATAGGCGATCCAGAAGTAACTACAGTAATTAGATCGATCGCTCAAGATGCTTCGAACTCTCTAGGAGAAATTGCTGGATTATTAGATGAGGCGAAGGAAAATGGTAGCGTAAATAATCTTAACTCTACCTTAGCGTCAGTAGATCGAGCAGCCGCTCGATTATCCATTTTCCTGTCAGAAGTAGAACAGAAAGGCAGTGTAGATACCTTTAATTCTACTTTAGCCTCACTTGGGGGAGCAGCCGAAGAAATCAGGGTGTTTTTGGCAGCTAACGAAACTAATTTAGCCACAACTCTCAACAGCATTACTCAAACTAGCGACCAGATTCGAGCGACTACTAAAAGTATTACTCCAGTTATCCAGAGAGTCGAACAAGGACAATTACTAGATAATTTAGAGGCATTAACGGCTAACACAGCCAAGTTGACAGGTAATTTGCAGAATTTTTCTGCTAATGTTGATAATTCCCAAAACATACTGCTGCTCGAACAAACTCTTAATTCTGCTCGCTCTGCTTTTGAAAATATCCAAAAAATCACTTCTGATTTAGATGAACTGACTGGCAATCCCGAGTTACGTCAAGATCTACAGCAATTAATTCAGAGTTTGAGTGATTTAACTTCTTCAACCCAATTACTCCAACAGCAAGTAGAGTACAATCGCTCTTTTAAGCGCATCGCAGCGAAAATCGCTAACATCGAATCGGAAAGCAAGCTAGACCCTAATCAGCAAAAATCTTTTTCCGATTTGAAACAAAACCCAAATAAGTTTGATCCTCAGCCATGAGTTCTTATCCCTTTTTCGTTAGAGTTTTTTCGTTATTGGCGATCGCTTTACTACTGCCTTTTGGAGGATGCAATTCCTCTCAAAATGCGGGGGAAACTCCTACTGAAATTTCCCCTTCTAATCTCCAGTCTAACAAGGCTAATACTGAACTTTCTCCTGCTCTCCGCCCTTGGCAAAAACCGCAACTTTTACACAGTCTAGAAGCTGATTCTACCCCAATTAAATCAATAGCCATCAGTCCCGATAGTAAAACCATCGCTAGCAGTAGTTTTAGCGGTAAAATTCAGCTGTGGAATCTCCAGTCTGGCAAATTGCTCCGTACTATAAATCTAGATACGGCAGTCCAATCAATTAACTTTAGCCCCGATGCTCAAACTTTTGTTACTGGAGATGCTGACAACAAAATTAAGTTGTGGGAAACGACCACTGGTAAACTCATTCGTACCTTTGAAGGTCATCAATATACAGTAGAGTCTGTTGTCTTTAGCCCCAATGGACGAAGTCTAGTAAGTGGGAGTTGGGATAAGACGGTTAAACTTTGGGAAGTAGCAACAGGAAAGTTAGTTCAAACTTTTGAGGGTAGCGAAGATGTAATAACTTCTATAGCTTTGAGTCCCGATGACAAAGTTATTGTTAGTGGCTCTTATGATGGTAGTCTCAAATTGTGGCAGCTAAATTCTTCTGCAAAACCTCGTTCATTTGCAGGTCACATCGATCCTGTATATCAAGTACAATTTGCTCCCAACGGTAAAATAATTGCTAGTAGTAGTGGTGACAAAACAGTTAAGCTGTGGGGATTTCCTAGTGGACGCACAATACATG
Organism: Pleurocapsa sp. MO_226.B13; assembly: GCA_030064795.1. The sequence goes on from JASJEI010000123.1 coordinate 4,293, forward strand.
CTTTAAATGGTCATGCTGACGTGGTTACAGATATTGCTTTTGGTCAAAATGGGGCAATTTTGGCTAGTACGAGTCGCGATCGCGCTATCAAAATCTGGAATGTAGCTACGGGAGAATTAATTCATAGTCTGTCAGGAAATTTTGTCACAGTTGTAGCGATCGCCCCCAACAATCACTTTCTAGTCACAGGCGATCGAGATGGTCAAATTCAAATTTGGCAAGTTAAACAACTAAAATAATTTTGAGCGTAGCTGAATCAAGGTATGATTTGAGGACTTTGATTCTCAAACAAATAAATAACAAGGCTAATAGCTGGTAACAGTTTAAGTTTCGGTTATATATCAATTTTGATTGAGTCACAGAAGCTAAAAAAATCGCCATGATTCAAATTAATCTCAAAAAAAAACGAATAAAAATAATTTCTACAGTTCTTCTCGCTGGTTTGGGAATATTATCTATGGCTCTGAAACCCAAACCCATTCTAGCAGCAGAACGCATTAGTTTATCTCTGCCCATTTTTGGGGAGTTTCACCTCTCGGTTGATTCTTTAGAAGTTTTTGCCCGAGAAGGAAAAATTACTTCTGAGTTTAATTTCTATGCCAAGCGTCTCAAACCAGAAACTTTAACTCGATTGCGTCAGATATTACAGAAGCGGTTTGATGTCAGTCCTACTACTGTTTCTCGGATGACTAACATGCCTATGGGAGAACAGTTCCTCAAGCAGATAGGACAGGCGATCTATACTCACCCAGGTCGCAACGGTCTGTATGCGATCCGCGCAGCTCTCATTTTAGCCGCTGCCGATGCAGAAGGTTTGACCCCAATCAATGTCATGCGTCACTTCCCTACCCAAGAGATTCAACTGAATACCAAGTCTATCTCCTCTCTGATTGACGAGACAGCTAATTTTTTAGCTTATAACGAAGCTACTACAAAAGCGATCGCCCAACAAGCCAACAGTGAAGTTGCTTCTCAACGAAAAGCAAATTACGAGCAGTTGCCAGATTTGCGCCAACCAGGGTCTTTTGCAGTCAATCAAAAAACGATGACTTTCGAGATCGAGCAAGTGCGCCAGACTCAAATGGGTTTTGCTGACTCCTACAGTCTGGATGCGGATATCTATCTGCCTGAAGGTCTAGTTAAACCCGCTCCTCTTGCAGTACTTACTCATGGTTTTGCTTCAGATCGTTCTCATTTTCAATATTTAGCCGAACATTTAGCTTCTCATGGCTACGTTGTTCTGGTTCCCGAACACATAGGCAGCAATAGTGAGTACAAAGAAGCTTTTTTGCGGGGTGAATTAAGCGTTGATGTCAGTCCCCTAGAGTTTTATAGTCGTCCTCTGGATATTACTCATCTCCTCGATGAAATAGAAAATCATTCAGAATTCCAAGGATTAATCGATTGGGAACAGGTGGGTGTTCTGGGTCACTCTTTTGGGGGTAATACTGCCCTAGTAGTTTCTGGTGCCCCCCTGAACCGAGCCAGAATTAGACAAGTGTGTCAACGAAATAAACCTTCTCTCAATGCTTCCAGGTTGCTTCAGTGTCGTGCGAGTTCCCTACCTCCAGGAGAATATAACCTGAGAGATCCTCGGATTAAGGCAGTAGTAGGCGTTAATCCTGTGACCAGTTCGATTTTAGGACCAGAAAGCATGAGTCAGATTACTATTCCCACCATGATTTTGGCAGGTAATGAAGATATCGTGACTCCATTTATTGAAGAACAAGCTCATCCCTTTCTCTGGTTGAAGACTCAAAAAAAATATTTGGGAGTAATGGTGGTAGCCTCTCATAACTCTACTAGCAGTGAAGAAGGAGCATCAAAACTACCAGAAATATTAACTGGAGTACGTCCCGATCTAGCCAGAAGCTATTTAAAGGCAATGAGTTTAGCTTTTTTTGAAGTTCATTTGCGCGATCGCTCTGACTACCAGCCCTATCTGAGTTCTGCTTATGCCCAATCCATGAGTAGTAATCAAGAATTAAGTCTATATCTAGTTAAAAATTTAACCTCAGAACAACTCAAACAAGCATACGGGGATCAACCTCCAACTCCGCCAATTCCCGAACCACTAGTTGCAGTCTCTCCTCCAAAAAAACAAAGTGTCTTGGCAGAAATCAAGAAAATTCAAAAGTTGAAAATAGCCATGAGAACTGATGCTGCTCCTTTTGGATATATAGCTCAGGAGGGCTTATGGACGGGTTATTGTGGGAATTTAGCTGATTCTTTGGGCAAATACTTAGCCCAACAACTAAATATTCCTTCTGGGATCGAAGTAGTTAAATTACCATCTAACCTAGAGAATCGTTTTGAACTGGTGCGTGAGGATACTGTTCACCTTGAATGCGGTCCCAATACTATTAGGGCAGACCAAGAGGAGGTCAGCTTTTCCGATCCCTTTTATGCCAGTGGCAGTCATTTTTTAGTTACCAATGGCAACGCAGCTAAAGTTAATCCTGAGAATGGTCTGGAAAATATTCAAACAGGAGTTTTGGAAAATACTACTACAGCCCAATTTTTACAAAATACTTATCCTGAAGCAGAAATAGTCCATTTCCCCGCAGAAAAAGGCAGAATGGAAGGAGTTACGGCAGTGACCAATGGTAAGATAGACGCTTTTGTCAGTGATGGAGTACTGTTATTTGGTGAAATAGATCGACGAGGCTTGACACGAGAAAATTATCAACTAATACCAGAAAAACCTCTAACTTGTGACTTCTACGGACTAATTTTGCCCGAAGGCGATACTCAATGGCAGAAAACTGTCAATACTTTTATTCGCAGTCAACAAGTCCAAAAATTGCAATATGAATGGTTAGGAGAATACTTTCCTAAAGCTGTAGCCGATCTAGATTATTGCCTGAATAAGTAATCAGAACTAAACTAATCTATTTAACTCTCTTTCGTGAGAAGTCCCCCGATTTATCGGCGGGATGAATCACGAGCTAGGTCTATCTTGTTGCTCAACATATTTGCGTAGCTGCTCTATAGTAACGCCACCGCATGAGGCAATAAAATAGCTACCAGTCCATAATACTCGCTTATTCCAATATTTTGTCTTGAGATAGTCAGCATGATTGCGCCACATCATTTTGCTTGAAGTAGCTTTGAGATTAGCGATTAGATTGGACACAGAGATACTAGGTTTATAGCTTACCAAAAGATGCACATGGTCTTTTTCGCCTTTGAACTGCAAAAGTTCCCCGCCTCTAGTCTTGAGAATAGAATCAAATACAGGTATCTGCTCTGTAAGTACTTGGTCAGTGAGAACCGCTTTTCTGTATTTAGTCACCAGAACTACATGAGCAGTGAGATTATATACAGCCCTGTACGCTTTATTGTATTTAGCTTTCATCAAGATAATATTTTAGAGCAGCGAAAATGATATTATGATCTCATGAATAAAGCAATGAAGGTAAGACTTTATCCAACCGCCGACCAAAAACAGCTACTAGCACAACAGTTTGGCTGTAGCAGATTTTGGTGGAACCAAGCACTTGGTTTGCAGTACGAACATCGTTCTGATTCGGGGAGATGGTTAAAACGTACTGAGCTAAATGCTCTGCTTCCTGGCTTGAAACAAGATTTACCTTGGTTGTCTGATTGCTATTCTCAAGTTCTACAGGCTACCACTAAGCATTTGGAACAAGCGATGAAAAACTGGTTTGAAGGCAGAGCCAAAAAACCAAGATTCAAAGCTAAGAAAAATAAGCAATCGATTAGTTTTCCTCAAAATGTCAAGATTGTAGGCAGCCATCTAAAAATTCCCAAGATCGGTCTAATTGAAGCAAAGTTTACAAAGGCTATTGAAGGAACAATCAAAACTGTAACCATTAGCGTTATTCCTTCTGGTAAATATTATGCTGCTATTGGATTAGACTTAGGCGATGTTGAAATCAAACAATCAAGTGATGGTACGATAACTGGTATCGATCTAGGACTCAAAGACTATGTAACTTGCCATAACGGGACTGATACCTATTCAGTCAAGCATCCTAAATGGCTCAAAAAACATGAACGCAATCTTAGATATCAGCAGAAAAAGTTATCCCGTAGAAAGAAAGGCAGTAGCAGACGTAATAAAGCCAGGCAATTGGTTGCTAGAGTACATGAAAAACTAAGCAATGCCCGTCAGGATTTTCTACATAAATTATCTCGAACCATAACAGACGATAGCCAAGTCGTTGTAGTTGAGAATCTCAATATTAGAGGAATGGTCAAAAACCGTAAGTTGAGTAAAGCTATTGCTCAATCGGGGTGGGGAATGTTTCTCAATTTTCTGAGCTACAAGTTAGAACGCAAAGGAGGCGTTTTGGTAGAGATAGACAGATTTTTCCCTTCTAGTAAGATGTGCAGCAATTGCGGACACATTCACCAAGAACTAGAACTCAAGGACAGAGAATGGACTTGTATCCAATGTTCTACTTACCACTTGAGAGATGAGAACGCTAGCCGTAATATTCGTACAGAAGGAATGAAAGTCTTAGGGCTGGGACACAGCCCTCGTGGAGACGATGTTAGACTCGGAGCTTGCTTTGAGCAATTGTCTGTGAAACGAGTACCATCCTATGAACAGCTTACTCTGTTTTAGGAATCCCTCAATTTATTGAGGGAGGATGTCAAGAACCGCTATATAATTTAGATAGAATCGAAGACTAAACAAATGTAACTCTTATGCTTCTGTTTTTTTAGGGGGAGACTTCTCTAAAGGGAGAAAAGCGATGTAATTATGTCAGTGCAATCAGAAAGTATCGAGTTTCAAATTGTTCACGCGATCGCTGGAAGGATTCACATCAAAATTCCTCGTCTGAAAAGAGATTTTGGCTACAGCGAGCGGTTGCAGAGATTGGTGAAGACTCTCAGCGCAGTCATAGATGTGCGTGTTAATTCTGCTAGTGCTTCGATGATCGTGTACTACCATCCCAGAAGCATTGAGAACAAAATAATGCAGAGAGAATTGATCTTATGCGTTTGGCAAGCCGATAGCAAGTTTTGGCTGCATAAGATGCGTTTGCCCTGCAAGGAAGCGAGCGAATCTCCCCTGAAACTCTTAGCAGAAACAACCAAACAGCCAGCTCCAGTCATCGAAGTGGTTTCTTCTGCTGCGGAGCCAACGGAGGATGATGTTTCCCCTGCCACGAATCAGACGACAGGAATCGAGACCCCCGCAGAAAATTTATCTGAAATCGATCGATTCCCCATTAATGTCGATCTCGAACAGAAACGGTTTGAGGTTGGCATTCCAGCTTCCTATATCCTCCAACCTCTCAATGTCGAACTTAAGAAGTTTGCAGCTGAACATGAGAAGAACACGGAATCAGAGCGGATCGAAGTAGAGCTAGAAGCCTTTTTGAGAGAAGGAGGTTTTTTGCTCTATGGGAGAGCCAATGGTTGCTTTAGAGACATTTTGTCTATCAATCCTTGGACTGGCAAAAAACATTACACTCCCTGGCTTGCAATTACTGCCGTGGGAACTGCCGAACTAGAAGCAACTGTCGTTGATGAAACTATCCATGTTAATCTCACCAAATTGAGTGTTGCTGGCGAGTCGGGCAAATGGTATCAAGAATTAGTCAAATATGCTTTCGATTATCTCTTCAAAACCAAACTGATAGAGAGAATCAACTATACTTTATCTAAAATTAAAGGGGCAAAGATCCAGCAACTTTTCTTAGAGCTAAAAGTAGATGAAAAACTAAGAAACCGCAGTCAGGAGTTAGGTTTAACTCCTAAAAAGGTAGATGAGTTGTTGGAACTAGTCGAGGTAAATGCCAGAGTATCTAGCGATCGCTTGTGGTTATCGGTTTGCCTTTAAGTGGATTTAAAATTTCTGGGGAATAAAATGACCTTGTTCTGCTGAAAGTGCATCGTCATATTTATCTGCCATATTTCGTTCTCCTAGTTCAATTTTTTCCCTTGGTAAATCTTCATAAGGAATCAAACTGAGGAAATGGTAGATGCAATTAAGACGGGCGCGTTTTTTGTCATCTGCTGGAACGATATACCAGGGTGCATCACTATGATCTGTGGCAATTAACATATCATCTCTGGCTCGGGAATAGTCATACCATCGTCGATAGGATTCTATATCCATCGGGCTTAACTTCCAGATTTTACGCGGATCGTTAATACGGTCTCTAAAACGCCGTTCTTGTTCTTTCATACTGGTATCCAACCAATACTTAATCAGTGTAATATCCGATTCTACGATCCCACGTTCAAATACAGGTGTCTGTTGCAAAAATTGCACATATTCTTTCTTAGTACAAAAGCCCATAACTCGCTCTACTCCCGCACGATTGTACCAACTGCGATCGAAGATTACGATTTCGCCACCAGCAGGAAAATGTTGGACGTAGCGTTGAAAATACATTTGGGTTTTTTCTCGGTCTGAAGGGGTAGGTAAAGCAACGACACGGAACACCCGAGGACTAACACGTTCGGTAATCCGCTTGATGATACCTCCTTTCCCCGCTGCATCTCGTCCTTCAAAGACAACAATAATCTTCAGTCCTTTTTTCCGAACCCAATATTGTAATTTAACCAGCTCGGCATGAAGCCTTGTTATTTCAGCATTGTATTCTTTTTTTGATAGTTTAGGAGACTTAGGTGAAAGGTCTTTCTTGTTTTTCTCCATTAGTTTTAGATCTAAACCCAATTTAGACAACATTTAAATTGTAAAATTAATGTAGTTGAAAAATTATAAAACCTGGCTAGTGATCGACTAATAAATAGCTTACCAGAGAGTTTTGGTATGGTATGAGCAATCGCTCTAAATAATCAGTTTCTAATTACTTAATTCAAAAACAGGCCGTTAGACAAAATTTCTAACCAATGATTTTTCAACGCTTGATTCGTTTTTGGCGCCATCTCAACTTAGCTGTTTTAATGAGAGTAATACAGAGAATTGGCAAACATCGTCTATTTGGTTTGGCGTCTGAAATGGCTTACAGTGACTTGCTGGCTTTATTTCCAGCTATATTAGCCATTTTAACTGCTCTGGGAAATCTTAACATTTCCCGCGCAGAAATCAATTTTTTAGCCCAAAGATTACGAATAATTGCTCCTGAGGAAGCTCTAAACTTAATTGATGGATTTGCCAGTCAGGTACAACTTCCTCAAAGTCAGGGATTATTGTCTCTGAGCTTTATCGTTGCCTTGTGGGTTGCTTCGAGCGCAATCAATACAGCCATGACTGCCATGGATTTAATTTATCAAACATCACCACAACACATCAGACCCTTTTGGGAAGCCAAATTAGTCGCCATAATTTTGACTATTGCTATTGTCACCCTGACTTTTACTGCTTCTTTCTTAGTGTTTATCAGCGACGTAATTTGTAACTTGGCAGTCAACAACATGACCATTATGGTATCGGCGACTTTATTGACAATCTGGAACTCGTTACGTTGGCCAGCAGCATTGGCAATTGTCTCTTGTGGGTTTGGTATTATTTATCGTTATGGAGTCAGTAAATGGCAGCCTGGAACGCCGATTATGCCTGGAGCAGCGATCGCTGCTTTGCTCTGGGCAGTTAGTTCTAAACTATTTCGCTTTTATGTAGCTAATTTTGCAAATTACAGCTTGACTTACGGAGCTGCAGGAGCAGTAGTAGTGCTAATGCTGTGGCTGAATTTAAGTTCTCTGGCTCTTCTCATCGGAGCAGAGCTAAATATAGCAGTCGGAGAATCGATCGAAGCAGAAAGCAGAAACAGAAAAGATCGACATGTACAATAAATTAAGCAATATCAAAACAAATGCAAATGCAATGGTAAGCATTGAAAAAACCAAGTTTATACCACCCCAGCCCCAGATGTTTTTGCTCTGGGTTACTCAACGTCTATCAGGTTTATATGCAGCTTGGTT
>JASJEI010000124.1 GCA_030064795.1 Pleurocapsa sp. MO_226.B13
CTTTAGGGCTAGTACTTTAGTAGATTAAATACTGGCAGAAATACGAAAGCCAAAAGCATCTGATTTGCTTTTAGGGTCAGATTTAATACGTTGAGCGGAACGACAAGACCCTGGTAGATGTAACCACGAACCTCCTCTCAGTACCCGAGCCTCTTTAGGATTATCGCTTATCCAGGGACTGCCATCGGTAGGAGCATTTTGATAATTATTGTGCCAACTGTCGGCGCACCATTCTGCAACATTGCCATGAAGATCGTATAATCCAAAACGATTAGGCGAAAAAAGATCGACTTGTGTGGTTTCACGACGGTTTTCTCCTTCAAAACCCGAACCATAGATATCTTCGCCATTGTAGTTGGCTAGTTCTGTGCCAATAGTTAAACCATAATGAAAAGGAGTTGTGGTCTTACCTCTACAAGCGTATTCCCATTCTGCTTCTGTAGGTAATCTAAATTCTCTGCCAATTAATTCTGATAGTCGTTCGCAAAATAGATTACAGTCAAACCAAGATACTCGCTCTACAGGTCTTTTACTCTCAACTAGATCGGCATCAACAAATTTAGCAGGATTATTACCCATTATTGCTTGCCATTGAGCTTGGGTAACTGGATATTTACCAATCAAAAAGGGACGAACCGCAACTCGATGCTGAGGACTTTCTTCTTTTTCTCTTTCTAGTTCATCTTCTGACGAACCCATTATGAATTCTCCTCCAGGTATGCCAATCAAATCTAGAGTAATATCTTTAGTTAAGTTTAGGGTTATATATTTTGCTTTGCCTTGATGAGAAAGAGTCGATAAGCCAGATTTTTTGCCAATAATGAGGCAAGGATTGTCATCAATAGTTTTATATTCGTATTCGACAATCTTTAAGTCTAATTTGTGAACCCGCTTTTTAACTCTAGTTGATTTGGCTTTGACTGGATGAGACGAACGATAATTGTGTTTGGGTTTGACAGGGTTGAGGGTAGGGTAAGATATGGCATTGGGATTGGTCTTTGGGTCTAAAGCTTGTAAGACTTCACCAACAGATTGAAAACGTCTTTTAGTTGCTCCTTCTACTAGTTTGTCGAGAACACAACTTAACTCGTAGTCAACTTCATTATCGTGAAGATAATCGCGCCACATCCATTCTCCTTCGGCAACGTCAAAAAGTTCGGTAGGTTCGATATTTGTCAGTAAATGAAGACAAGTTGCACCAAGACTGTAGAGATCGCTGGCAAATTTGGCTTTTCCTACCGCTTGTTCTGGGGCAATATAGGCAGCCGAACCAATGATTGTACCGACAGCAGAAGTATTACTGCTCATCATTTCTTTTGCTGCACCAAAATCGACCAAAACCAATTTACCGTCTTGTTTTCTTCTGATGATATTTTCTGGTTTGATATCACGGTGAATAATCTTATGTTCGTGAACAAATTCTAGTACTGATAATAAGTCGTGTAGTAATGCCTCGATCTTCTGCTGACTGAAAACACCGCTCATTTTCAATTCTTTAGCTAAATCATCGCCATCAATAAATTCTTGAATTAGATATTTTCGGTCTTCTTGGTTAAAAAATGCCAATAATTCAGGAATTTGCTCGTGTCTACCCAATTCATCTAGGCGAGATGCTTCCTTTTCAAATAATTCTGTGGCTTTCTTTAAAGCCTTTTTTCCTTTTACTTCTGGTAAAAACTGCTTGATCACGCAACGAGGCTTGGATGGTTTAAATTCGTCGATCGCTAAAAAAGTTCTCCCAAAACCTCCTTGACCCAAAAGGCTAATAGCACGATATCGGTCTACCAAGAGCAATTTTGAATTACATTCTTCACACAATTTTGTCGCTTTAAGGTTAACATGAAGACAATTTGGGTTAAGGCACTGAGTAATCATGCTAGATATTAACCGAGTATTCGCTTCCGATTATAAACAGCAGAATCGCGATCGCACCTCAGTTAATCTTCCGTCTTTGCAGCACAGATTTTAGTTTGAAGAGCGTATTTTTAGGTAATTTTGCTGAAGTTAGAATTAGAGACTGACAAATCTCCCCAACAGTACTAGAATACTAACGGCGAGGGATTAAATTATCTAAAGGTTAGGAAATAATTAAAAAAAATTAGGATTTTTGTGCTTACTTATAGAACTTGTTGCATAATAGTATATGGCACTATGGGTAGGGTTAAAAGTAAGAAAAAATCTTATTAAACGCTACATATAGTATATCGCCTCCTCATTTTATTCTTAATTAGTACTCGTAATGAAATTATCTGCTGTCGAACAGGAAGAACAGGCTAGAGACTTAGTTTTAGCCGAACTTGAAGAACATAAAACACCAATGAGTCTGCAAGAATTAGGGCTTAACCTAGGAGGGAAAACAAATTTATCTCATCGAACTCTGAAAGAGGCTGCTTGGCGATTGGTTGAAGAAGGTAAAGCCAAATTTAATTCTACTTGGGATTTAGAAATCGTCTAATTTTTGCCAATAATTGAGGCTAAAAAGCCGATTAAGGCGTACTATCGAGATGAGGGTACGTCTTTTTTGTATGTTGATTGTTTATGTTGGATAGACATCAGAGGCAGCATAATCCTTTTGGAAATCGGGGGGATAAACCAGGAGATTCGCGAAAATCGTTTCAAATCGATCGCGATCGCATTTTATATTGTTCGGCATTTAGGCGTTTGGCACAGATCACTCAAGTAGTAACTGCCCAAGAAGGTCACGTCTTTCATAATCGTTTGACTCATTCATTAAAAGTAGCACAGGTAGCCCGTAGATTAGCCGAAAAATTAGTTGGCGAACAACCAGAGGTAGCTGAGGCAATTGGCGGGATCGACCCCGATGTCGTTGAAGCTGCTGCCCTGGGTCACGATCTGGGACATCCTCCCTTTGGTCATACAGCAGAAGAACAATTAGATGCCTGTGCGGTCAAAGCTGGTTTATCCGATGGTTTTGAAGGTAACGCCCAATCGTTTCGGATTTTGACTCGGTTGGCGATTCATCGTATTGATTATTATGGTTTGAATTTAACTAGGGCAACTCTCAATGCTGTTTTGAAATATCCTTGGTTGCGATCGCCAGATTCGACTAGTAAACGAAATCGCAAGTATTCTGTCTACAATTTAGACCGTCAAGCTTTTGAATTTGCCAGACCTAAAGCCGAAGATACTCAGACGATTGAAGCTAGTATCATGGATTTTGCCGACGATATTACCTATAGCGTTCACGATCTGGAGGATTTTTATCTGGCTGGTTTAATTCCTTTGGAGTTATTAGCCACCGACTGGGACGAATTAGACCGTTTTACCACCGAATGGCTGCGGGAGTTTCCTGACAACCGCGTGGCGAAAGTAGTCAAAGCTAATCCCCATCGCTTTCAAAATTTTCTCGATGCTACCTACAACCTCAAAGGACAGTATCGCCCGGGTTCTTTTGAACAAAAAGCTCAAATTAAACGTATTAGCTCGCAATTAATTCAAACCTATATTCACTCTGTCCAGTTAAGCACCGAATATGGCGATCGCGGTTATCTCAAATACAATCGTAACCGAGAAGAAGAGCTTAAATTTCTCCAGCGTATTGTCTGGACTTACGTCATTTCTAATCCTCGCTTATCCACTCAAAGATACGGACAAAGAAGAATTGTCAAAACCCTATTTGAAATCTATATGGAGGCAATTGGCGATCGCGACCTTAGCTTTATTCCTGCCCGTTTTGTGAAAGAATTCCTTGAAATTGAGGAAAAGGCTGGCAATACTAAAATCAATCAAGAAAAAACGCGCATGGCGGTCGATATTATTGCAGGATTGAGTGAGGCAGAAGCCGTCGTACAATATCGTCGCCTCACGGGAATTAGTCAAGGTTCTTTTTTAGATAATTGGAATTGATATTAGAATTGCGATCTACGAGCGATCGTTCCTGATAATCACGTTTCTTGAGTAAATCTTCTAATTGTTGAGCAATTGCCTTGTTGTCTACATTTGGATGGCTTCTGTTTCTTGCGTGGTCTCGAATGCTTTTTTGTGAATGTGCCATTAAATTGCTTGCGATCGCTTGATCTGAATTCGCTATCTGAATTCGCTTTCACTGCCTAGTTTAAAACTCTCACACCTACCAATTTGACTGCATTTGACAATTTGTACTTTTTCTGAACTTGTCACCAATGGCTAATAGCTAATAGCTGATAGCTCATAGCTACGAACTATTTAATCTTCAACGGAGTCTATCCAATTGAAAACGGCTGTATGATGCAAGATTATGTAAGAGAGGGTCATTTAAACAATGAGTTGTGGGACGCAATAGAAGAAGAAAATATCGAAAAAATTTCCGAATTAATAGAAAGTGGTTGCGATCTAAATGGAAATAATGGAGCTTCTTTTGAAGAAGGCATGACTTTTCTTATAGTGGCAGCAGCAGGTAACTTAGAAATTGTCAAATTATTAGTCGAATCAGGCGCGGATGTCAATGCAATGTCAACGTATGGAGATTCTGCACTATTTAATGCTGTGCTAAATGGACATCAGAAAATTGCCGACTACCTTGAACCATTAACAAACACAGAAATTAGAGCCACAGTAAACAGATATGTGAAAACTGGTAAATGTTATCCTACAAAATCAAAATAACAAAGGTTTTGGTAATTTACTTTCTGCCACTGAGGTTGAAGGAGATAGGGAATTAGAAGCGGAGGGGCGATCGCACTCGATTTTTTAATGCCATGAAAACAAATTCTTACATTACATTAATTATTTATATATTGAAATCATTGTCTGATTGACTGACAAAAGATGAAAAGAAAAGCCTTGAAGCAGTTGTCAATCAAAGACTTGGGGGGTTGACAAAGGGTTGGGAGAGTGAGCATTCTGAGATTAGATACCACTCATAATTTCAGAATACTGTGAAAAAAACTCCCGCCTTTACAATGCCTTGAATCAATGGATGAGTCAACCTGATGACTGGTTACATCTGTGTCATCTGAAAACCTGTATCTGGATCGTAGTTGCTCTAATACATACTGGCAGTGTCAATCTAACCAAATGGTCGATGTACATTCCTTGTCGCGGTAAATTCGCTCAGAGCCGACAAAGGCGTATTCAAAGATGGCTTAACAATCCCCGAATTAATGTACATCGAATCTACAAATCATTGATTAAAGCAACTCTTGCTAATTGGTCAGAAGAAAGCATTTTTTTAGCACTGGATACCTCACTATTTTGGGACGAGTATTGTCTAGTACGTCTTTCAGTAATTCACCGAGGGAGAGCCTTACCAGTAGTGTGGAGAGTGATGAAACACCAGAGTGAAGCGCGTTTCATTTGCTGATTACCAAGAGATGATTAGACAGGCACAAGGCAGATTACCTCAATCCGTAAAGGTCGTATTACTAGCAGATAGAGGGTTTGTTCATACGCTCGTTAATGACAATGTTAACAACCCAATTAGGGTGGCATTACCGTATTAGAATCAAAAGCCCTAAAGGACTAGCTTCGCGTCGCAATACTTGGATTTGGCGCGGAAATTGGTGTCAACCTAAAAACTTCCATCTTCACCGTGGACAGGCAATTTGCTTACATAATGTCCGAATTCACAAAGGAGAATTCTATGGCATGGTTCATGTGATTATCGGTCGTAATAACGTCAATGGTGAACTGTGGGCGATTGTCAGTAATGAAAAAACGACACTACAAACTTTTGCGCTCATATGGCTTACGCTTCGATATCGAAGAAAATTTTCTCGATGATCAATCTGGGGGCTGGAATGTTCAACGCTCCATGCTACGGGATGTTTGTGCCTTGTCTCGCTTATGGTTTATCGCGCGCTGTGGCGACTCTCTACGGAGTGCGCACAAGGTGTTGAAGTAGTCGATAGCGGTAGACGACGATGGGTTGATACTCATTGGTTTCGTGGCCATAGCTACTTCCGTATTGGTTGGGATTGGGTCAAAGCTGCACTTGTTAATGGTTGGAAATTAATTCGTTCTGTGACCTTCTCTGGTAATCAAGACCCGACTCCTGCGATCGCATCACTGAAACAACATGAGCAACGCCTGTATCAGTTGGAGTTCAAGGTTCAAACCTATTCTTATAATATTTCATAAGTTTTGTCAGTCAACCAGGGACTGGCACGCCTAAAATAGTTCAATAGATTCAACTTAACAACGCCAAACAAATAACCCTCTTTGCCCTCATTCGAGGATAAACGGCTCTGCGCCTTTGCGAGAGACAAACCCAATGCATCAAATTAAGCTTGCCACACCACTACTGCTTACTTGAGATTAATGTTTTTTCTCCAAGATAAAATAAATAAACAATCACAAACAAGCTTATAGCTAAACCCGACGATTAATCTAGCTCACAAATAAATCCCCATGTACGACGACGACTACAGACTTTATAAGCCCGACTATCGAAGATATCCTAAAGTACCCATAGAAAGAAGAGCAGGAGCATTTACGATTGATTTTTTAAGTGTTTGGTTTATTAGTTCTTTTTTTGCTACCAGTTTATTTATTCAGTGGTTAGTGTTTCTGCCTACCTGGTGGATTATGCGGGTGCTAATTGTCGAGAAAAATCGGGGTCAAAGCCTAGGTGCTTGGTTATTTGATATCAAGGTAATCGATCCGCGTTTTAATCGTATTCCCGATCTGATGAGTCTCTCTAAAAGGGAGTTAATGGTTGGCGTAGGTTCGGCTTTGGCAGTTTCTGGACTGCAAAATTTTAGTAGCGGTTTGGCGATGTTACTCTTAATCAGTCCTCTGGCGGTTGATTGTTCTTTGGCTTTAATAGATGAAGAAACTAACCTAGCCGGTCACGATCGCATCGCCCAGACTTTTATGGTACAGACGGAAAGGGGTTACTCCTTAGATTTAAGACTCAAAAAAATATTTGGTCAAATCCAGCGTCGTATGCGAAAATAATAAATTGCGTGTCTATATAAGTAAACGTATAAATAATACCTAAGCAACAATAGCAAAAATCATGGCAAGCAAGAAAGGCGTTCGCATTATTGTTACTTTGGAATGCACTGAGTGTCGTACTAACACTAACAAGCGTTCCCCTGGTGTATCTCGATATACCACTACCAAAAACCGTCGCAATACCACGGGCAGAATGGAACTAAAGAAATTCTGTACCCATTGCAATACTCATACCGTCCACAAAGAAATTAAGTAATTTCCCAACTGCAAATAATTAAGAAATCTAAACAATTATCATGGCATATTATCGTAAACGTCTTTCTCCAATTAAACCTAGCGATCCAATCGATTACAAAGATGTAGAGTTGTTACGTAAATTCATTACCGAAAGAGGCAAAATCTTACCCCGTCGCATCACTGGCTTGACCGCTCAACAGCAAAGAGACTTAACTGTAGCGGTAAAAAGAGCAAGAGCGATCGCTTTATTGCCCTTCGTAAATAAAGAAGGCTAGAGCAAAACTATTCTTTACAGTTGGATAGTAAAAGCCAGCAGAAAGTAAACTAGAAAGTATTGTTGTAAGCAAATCTCAAGTACGAAGCTGGTGGAACAAGGAAAGCTGATTGAATTCAGAGTGCAAGGGGAACGTCGTCTTGCAGTTGCCGAACGTCCAGAAGGGAAGAAAGACTGGATTGTCGTAGACGCAGGGGGGCAGTCCCACAAAATACGCCCTCAGCGAGTCGAATACACGGTAGAAGGCGTTCTCTATCAACCTACGGAGATCGCCAGCTTTTTAGAAGAAGCAGAGTCTTACATAGATCCCAGTAGTTTGGAAGTAGCCTGGGAAATACTAATTGAAGACGGCGAGACTGTCACCCCACAACAGATGGCAGAACTCTTATTTTCGGATCGCTCTCCAGCCCCCTGTTATGCTGCTCATATTCTATTAAGCCAAGACAAAATCTATTTTAAAAAGAAATCCGACTATTACGAACCCCGCTCGGCAAACCAGGTAGCAGAGATTAAGCACCAGCTAGAAGTTCAAGAGCAAAAAGAACGAGAAAAATCAGAATTTATTGACCATATCAGACAAGCCTTAGCAGGAAAAAGTATAGAATGGAGCGAGAGCGATCGCCTGCGCTTAGAATCCATCGAAAAATTAGCTTTGAGTACAGAAGGGACTTCTAAAGTAGCTCAAGAAACACTCAAAGAGGTAGGCAAAAACTTTGATTCTCAAGGAGCTTTTGACCTATTAGTGGAGATAGGATGGTGGAGTAAACATGAAAATTTATTTTTACGTCGCAGTTCTTATCCTGTAAACTTCTCGAAAAAGGTACTTGATGTGGTGCAACCTCGTCTTCAATCCGATCCTACCGAAGCGGAAGAAAACCGCTTAGATCTGACCGCTCTCAAAATATATACCATTGATGATGAAAGTACCACCGAAATTGATGATGGTCTGAGTGTTGAATATTTAGATGACGGCACTGCAAAACTCTGGATTCATATTGCCGATCCCACTCGTATAGTCAATCCAGAAGATGAATTAGATTTAGAAGCTCGTCGGCGTAGTACCAGTCTTTATCTACCTACGGGAATGGTATCTATGTTCCCCCCAGAATTAGCCACAGGGCCGATGAGTTTAGTCCAAGGACAAATTTGCTCTGCCCTCAGTTTTGGGGTCATTCTAGATGAAATTGGAGGCATTCAAGAGTATGAAATTCACTCTAGCTTAATCAAGCCCACCTATCGCCTAACCTATGATGATGTCGATGAGATGTTGCAGTTGGGGCTGCAAAACGAACCTGAAATTGCCGATCTAGCAAAACAAGCCCAGTTAAGAAGACAATGGCGTAAAAGTCAGGGTTCGATTCACATCAAGATGCCAGAATCGATTATCAAGGTCAAAGATAACGAAGAAGTGACCATCGAATTAATCGATAGTTCTCCTTCCCGTCAGTTAGTAGCGGAAATGATGATCCTTGCCGGTCAAATCGGCGGTAAGTACGGTCAAGAGCATAATTTACCTTTACCCTATCGGGGTCAACCCCAACCCGAACTACCCTCAGAAGAAGAATTATTACAACTACCCGCAGGGCCGACTCGTTTTTGTGCTTTGCGTAGCTGTATGCCTCGTAGTGAGATGAGTATGTCTCCGATTCGTCATGCCAGCTTGGGTTTAGAAAGTTACGTCCAGGTGACATCTCCGATCCGTCGTTATACCGACTTGCTGTCGCATTTTCAAATCAAGGCTCATTTACGGGGTAATGAACTGCCTTTTTCTCGCGAAGAACTGCAAGAGATTGTTTATAGCGTTAGCAGTTCTTCTTACGAGGCGACTTTAGTAGAACGTCAAACCAATCGTTATTGGGGTCTAGAATACCTCAGACGGAACGCTGAATGTGTCTGGGATGTATTGGTCTTACGTTGGCTAAGAGAAGATGAAAACTTGGGTCTAATTTTGATTGAAGATCTGGGAATGGAATTACCCCACCGTTTCGATCGCCCTGTAGCTTTAGGAGAACGCCTAGAAATGCAGGTAACTCGTGCCGATCCTCAGCGAGATGAAGTGCGGTTTAAAGAGGTAACAGAAGCAGAAATTCAGGCAACACCATCTTAAGTAATAAGTAAATGGATCGTAGAGACGTAATATATTACGTCTCTACAAGGTTTGGCGGTTCGAGCGATAAATATTCTATGTAAATAGGATTCGGTATAAGGTATCGTTGCCATCTTCACCCTTAATCGAGTCATCGCTTGCTGAACCAATAATTGAATCATTACCCTTTCTACCATTGATGACTAAAAGCTATAGAAGCTCAATAATTACTTTTGCTATTGTGACAAACATGGTTGGTTGAGACGAGTAATTTTATTGCAGATTGAATTTTGGTATAGCGATCGCATTACTAAAAAACGTTTTGAAACCTTAAACATTTAACATTGGAAAAAAATTATATGTTTAATCGCCTTTGGTTAACGGCTATGGCATTGAGCCTAATTATTTTAGTTCTACTCTATCCAAGATCCTCAACTCAGGCTGACCGAACTAATGCTGCCACTCATTTAAAAGTAATTAAAGAGGAGAAATTAATGAAAGATTCAGAACCAGAGGCACTAAGAGAAATGCCAATTAAAATTAGAGAGCGAATTGTTTCCGAGCTAAAAAAAGATTTTGAACTAGAAGGCGATCGAGGATTTCAGGTAGGATTTGGCGAAAAAATCGATATTTGGCTACCCCTGTCTGCTGACTCGAAAAAACAATGGTCTAATGAAAAAGCCGTAGCCATTATGGAGCGAGTCTTTAATATAAAGTTTCCTCAGACATTTCAAGTAGGCAATTTGTCTCCAAGAAATGATGTTTGGTTTCCCATTCCTGCCAATTTCTCACTAGAAGGATGGTCTGATGAAGAAGTTAGAGCGATCGCGGGTAAAGTAGTAATGCTCGGCTGGAGTTTTATTCCAGCGCGTTTTTCAGATGAGACAACCAATAAAGAATCAACACAAGAGATGCTGGTGCTTTTCTTTTCGGTTCATCCTGGGATGATTTTCGATCTGGATTGAAAACACATCCTTTGGGGGCGTTTCTCCTTCGGAGGTGCTTCTAATATCGCGAAACGCCCTTACCTATCTTTCGTTAATTCTTGAGGAGTTTTCCATGTTAACCAGTCAAGATTCATCACCAGCAAGAGAAGATCGCCAACCTTCTGAATTAACTTCAGTAAAACTGCCAATTGTTTTAATTGGGCCTCTTACCGTAGGCAAAACCACCGTCGGTAAGTTATTGGCAGCGCAACTAGAATTACCGTTTATCGATCTGTGGGAAACAGGTGAGAAATACTGGCAAGAAGTTGGTTACGATCGCACCTTAGAAAAACAAGCCTGGGAAAACGATCGAGTTAATGGAGTTTATCACTATATGATGCCTTTTGAAGCTCAGGCGATTAAACGTGGTGTTCCCGAATATCATAACTGTGTAATAGAGCTTGGAGCATCGCAATCAGTTTACGATGATGCTGAGCTTTTCCAACAGGTAAGTCGAGTTCTGCAACCTCATAACGTGGTGTTGCTATTGCCATCAGAGGATGTGGAACAATCCCTACAAATACTTGAAGAACGCACTAGCATTAAAATCGAAGGTTTGGAAAGAAACGAATATTTCCTCAGACATCGCTCTAACTACGACCTAGCAAAATACACATTCTACACCAAAGATCAAACGCCAGAAGAAACTAGCAAGGAAATACTGGCACAAATCGACCCCAAAGCCTCCGAGATCGTTTTAATTGGACCAATGGGAGCAGGCAAAAGTACCATTGGCAAACTATTGGCACAGAAACTCGGACTACTACAGGTTTCGATGGATCGGCTACGGTTTGACTATTATACTGAAGCAGGATGGGGACCCGAGCAGCAGAAACAAACCTTTGAGAATGAAGGGAAAGAAGGGTATTATCGTCGCTGGAGGCAGTTTCGGCTTCAAGTAGTAGAACGTATTCTCAACGAACATCACAACTGCGTAATTGATTTTGGCTGCGGGCATTCGGTCTACGAAGACGATCGAGACTTAGAACGCGCCCGCCAACTTTTATCTCCCTATAAAAATGTTCTGTTGTTACTACCCTCACCAGATTTGGATGAGTCAGTTGCTATCCTGCGCCAGCGAAATACACCTACCATCAATGACATGGAAGCAAACAGGTTTCTAATTACTCATCCTTCTAACCGAGAGTTAGCCAAGCTCGTTGTTTATACTGAAGGACAAACACCCGTTGAAACCAGAGATGAGATTTTAGAACGTCTAGAACTTACGCATCGTTAGTCAAGCCAAGCACAGTGTTATCGATCGCCAAAATAACTAGAGCGGAATCATTGGTCACAACTTAAGCTTGAAGAGCAGTTGTCAAGAGGGTTTGGGAGCTGGGCGAAAAAAAGAAGTCAGGAGAGTTTTTCTGTCGAGAAGGGAACGGGGCAAGAATGAGACGAATCGGAGGTTTTCGGATAGATTTTACTATTCCTAAATCTTGATTCTCTGGTGCAGTAAAATACTTGAGAGGATCGTCAGCCAAACCTTTGTGATGAGCCACAGAGAAATGGTAAAGACCACGGTAAATCATTTCGAGAGAAATGCGATCGACAGAATTAGGACAAGTTTGAGATGTTCGACGATGGTCAACTTGACCGACAAATACATCGCGCTTTTTACCCACATACTCTCTATAGGTTCTGAATTGTCCGAAGCTAGGGTCAAGGGTGTGTTT
>JASJEI010000125.1 GCA_030064795.1 Pleurocapsa sp. MO_226.B13
GGGTTATACGAAGTAAAACCCAACTTAAACCCAATTATTGTTGGGTTTCGCAAACTCAACCCAACCTACAACACTCTATCGATCTCTCTCACTACTATAGGAAAATGGTATAACCTAGTAGCGCGTCTAGACTAAAATGCTGGATTCAATCTTGAACTTGGAATCAATTATTCCCCCAAAGAAAGTTGGGGGTTAGGGGGCTGAAAACAATTTTCGCTACCCAACAAATTAATCTAGACACGCTACTAGCCATTATTAAAACTAGTTGTTCCTTCGTGTACGGTTTTGACCCACTTAAGTCTTTTGGGACGAACAGACATTCTGGCCGTAATACTCAGCATCACGATTTGCCAGTGAACCATATAAAACAAACCTCGCAATGATTGCCAAGTAACTTGGAGTAGTGTAAGCAGATTTAAAGATTTTTCTTCCGCAACCTGGACACGAAGAAGACCCCTAAACATTCCCCAAAAGCCCCAGGCGAATAGTAATGCGGTGATCGGACTCAGCAATGGTAAACGATGACGAGCGATCGCCATAATCCCATCGGGAACATTGGCTGCGGGTAAGATATATTGCAACACCATCCAGCAGAGTAAATCGATTCTTTTACCAAAACCCATCGGCGTGCCAAAGATATAACGCCAGTAATCAAGATAGCGTTGATAGCCACCTTCTGCCCAACGGTTACGCTGATGCCAAAGAGAACTTGCTTTGGTTACTCCTTCTTCTAATACCGCAGGAGTTAAAAGAAAGCCAATTTTCCAGTTATCTAAATGTAAACGAATAGTCAGGTCGAGATCGTCGGTGATCGTTTCTTCATTCCAACCACCACAGCTACCTAACGCGGTGCGACTGACAAATTGACCATTACCTCGCAACTCGCCGATCCCATCGACAGCGATACGTTGTTGTTGAACGTAGCTATCTAATGCCATTTCTGCTGCTTGTCCTTTGGTCCAAAAGTTTTCTGTCTCATTGGCGATCGCTTTTCTGACCTGGACTGCACCTATATCGGGGTTGGCAAATAGGGGAACAACTTTTCTCAATAAATCTGGAGTTACTTTGGCATCCGCATCAAAAACGCCAATAATATCGCCAAAGGTTTGAGGGACTACTTGATTTAATGCTCCTGATTTGCCACCACTGGCATTTGCCGAACGATGTACCACTCTCAGTTGGGAGTATTCTGTGGCGAGGCGGTCTAAAATTGCTGGGGTATTATCAGTACTGCGATCGTCTATTGCCCAGACTTCATAGCGGTCGATAGGGTAATCTAGATTGCAAAGCATTGCGACCAAATTACTAATTACCGCTTCTTCGTTTTTCGCTGCTACTAAAAGAGATACCTTGGGTGCGGATGCTAACTCCTCTGACGATAAAGAAACCGCAGCAGTCTCTGGTTTTGTAAACAGGTAACGCAGGATCTGTATCCCTACCAAAAGCGCGATCGCCAACACAATCCATTTGCCCCAGCTGACTAAATTTAAGGTGATGGTCACGAGCCAGATCGCCATTAATAAAAAAGCAGCTTTTTGCCTCCGTCCTGCCAAACCTCTGAAAAAGTCGGCTCGAAACTCTTCTTCTGCGTCTTCTGGGTCGGACAATTCTGATAGGAGAGAGTTAATGGGGTCGAATTCTGCTTCTGATTCTTGTTTTCGCCAATAATTCTCTGCCATAGTTGTAGTTTTTGACCTTGGGTTGACACTAAATGCGATTGTAACTTTGGTAATATAACTTTAACTTTGTCCGCTCGCACTGGCTCAATTGTATCTAAATTTGTAAACTTTATTAGCTAAAATTTAATATTTAAGCGCGAAATTAGATTTTTTTCTGGTTATGCACTCTTTTTTAGTTAGATTAATTAGCGATAATGTTTAGTAGTTTTAACTTAAGTTAAATTAATAACATAATTATTGTATGATTAGTAGTCTGGTCACGGGTTTAACGATCGCTTTGGCTGCGGTGTTGTGGGTAGAAGTAGTCAGAGATTTTTACCATGCTTTGTCCCATCTCTGGCAGCCTCTATATCGCCTCCACGTCTGGCATCATAAAGTGTTTCGTCGCGATCTGTCAGTTGTCAGCGACACTATTTACCGTCAGGCTCATTGGTATAATGATGTACCAGAATCTTTGGTCATGTTGCTGCTGAGTATCGTACCCTGGGTAATTGTTCGTATTTGGAGCATTGAGCCTGAATGGACGGCTTGGACGGGATCTCTCTATACTCTCAGTTTTTTACTAGGCGCGATCGCCCGTGGTCTGGGTATCCCGATGGTAGACGAGCTTACCGATATTACTCATCGTCCAGGGAAGTTTACTAGTTTACCCTCGTTGTGGTTTGTCAACCGACCATATCATTGGCGACATCACTTTGACAATCAAGATGCTTACTTTTCTGGGACATTAACTCTGGTGGATAAACTATTGAGTACGGCACTATCTCTAAAAAATAAACGCATCGCAGTAACTGGTGCATCGGGAACTTTAGGTAAGGCATTGTTAACTCAACTACATCTGGCGGGGGCAAAAGTTACCGCTTTAACTTCTTCAGACAGTCAAGTTAGTCTGGATCTGCCAAAGGGAAAGTTACCCATCGAGACTATAGGTTGGCAAATTGGACAGGAAGAAGAATTACTGACTCAGCTAAATAAAATCGATATTTTAATTATCAATCATGGCGTGAATGTCCACGGACAAAGAGATATCGAAGCGATCGCCAAATCCTATCAAGTTAATACTTTTTCTACCCTGCGGTTAATCGAAACTTTCTGCAAAACCATCAAGAGCGATCGCGATACGGTTAGGAAAGAAATTTGGGTAAACACCTCTGAAGCCGAGGTAAATCCAGCATTTAGTCCTTTGTACGAATTAAGCAAAAGAGCTACTGGCGACATCGTAACGATGCTTCGCTTGGATGCACCCTGTGTAGTACGAAAACTAATTTTAGGGCCATTTAAAAGCCAGCTAAATCCAATTGGTGTCATGTCTGCTGACTGGGTGGCAAAACAAATTGTCAATCTCGCCAAAAGAGATTTCCGCAACATCATTGTTACAATTAATCCTCTAACTCTAATTCTGTTTCCGATCAAAGAGTTTTGCGTTGCCAACTATTTTCGCTTGTTTAGCTCATCCTTTTCTCAAAAGTAAGATTACTTGTTGAGCATTCGACTGGCTTCATTCGGCTTTAATCGTTGAACGCTCTGAAAATGCTCTATCTGTTGTAATAGTTTTCTCGTTTGAGAATAATTACTGGTGCGAAGTAAAACCATATTATCGTAAACAGATTCTTCAGGCTCAATAACTTCTAAAATGAGTTCTTGTAATTGCTTGGTTGCAATATCATTATTCAGATATCTTAAGAAAGATTCCCGTTTCCATTGACGCACTGTCACCAAACACCATTGTTCGGAAATAGCAGCAGCTTGATTGGCATTTTCCATGTTTTTTACTTTTTAGGCAGCTTTATTTATAGACTACTAGAATTGAGACTTTCTGCTTCTCCTGTAGTTTTAGGCAGATGCAAACCGCATTCTTGTTTTAAACCCTGAAAACGAGTGTCTCTTTCATTGCTATCATCGGCAGTAAAGGGACGGCTAGAATGCCAATCTCCGACAGAGACATAACCTTTGTCAAAATAGGGATGATAGGGTAGGTCGTGAGAGGTCAGATAGCGATAGATATCTCGGGCATTCCAATCCAAAATGGGATAAATTTTATATCGACTATCTTGCTGTTCGACCCTGGTCAAACCCTGACGATGTTCGGTTTGGTCTTTGCGCAGTCCAGCTAACCAGGCGGTAGCTTGGAGTTCTTGTAATGCTCGTTGCATTGGTTCGACCTTACGAATGCGATCGTAGCGATTTAAGGCATCTACATCATTTTGTTCCCATAGTTTGCCATACAAAGCTTCCATCCGAGCGGGAGAAATAGAAGACTGATAGACTTTGAGATTGAGTTCCAATCTTTGAGTCAACCCTTCGGCAAATTTATAGGTTTCTGCGGGTAAATAACCAGTATCCACCCAAATCACGGGGATATTGGGCATAACTTTTGTGACTAAGTGTAACATCACCGCAGCTTGGATACCAAAGCTAGTACTCATAACCAAGCCATTGCCAAAAGTTTCGGCACTCCATTCAACTACGGATGATGCTTCGGCATTTTCTAATTGTTGATTGATTTGAGCTAAGTTGAGGTCGGGTACTTTAACTGTGGTAGAGATCATCAATTCAAACTCTCTAGATGTTTTAGGTGATTAGTTATAGGGGCAAATAATAGCAACTGATTGATAATTATCGGTTTGCTTGTGCTTGGGATAGCTAGCTTGGTAAGCGTAAATCTAATTATTCCATGTTCGCACTCTTGATTTCAATCTCTGGCTATTTAGTATAGATACTTAGTAAATGATAGACGGAAATTTTTCATTTACTGAACTCGTTTAAAATATTATTTAGAAGTTCCACCTAACTATTATCCAAACTGGCTTAACACTTGTCTTGATTTAAACTACATAAATACGCCGATTTGAGCCACCTATCTTACTTATAGAGATTCTCTACTAGATGAAACCAATTCTTCAATCTCTCTGGTTTCTCCGTCGGGATTAAATTGCTGTATCAAATTTCCAATTTCTGAACGGTCGTCTCCAATACAGTTTAAGAGCTTCTAGGGGTTGATGGTTAACCCATCTAACTTTCTGACTACACCCGATCTTAATGTTGAAATCGATCGCTTGGACTCATTTAGTTCACTTGTTCTAGCAAAATTAACTTGCTCCCCAATGCCTTCTGTACCAGAGTCGGAGTAGATAATTAATATTGTTGTGACATGCTAGATAGAAAATATCGATGACTAGTAATTCATAATCTTTTGTGCCAGAAGTCTGTTGAGTATTGTTTTATTTCGAGCGTCACAACAGAGCTTATAGCTGGAAAATTGGGTATTTTGATAAAATCTAGTAGGGGTAAACTCCTAATAAGACAGAGATTTTTTAATGCTGGAATTTTTACAAACACAATTTTTTTTATTAGAGCGATTTGCCGATCGCGTGGTTTCGACTCAGTTAACTCACCTGAGCGTAGTTAGTTTGGGAGTCATTTTTTTAGCAGGACTGATTACTAGTTTAACTCCCTGTATGCTCTCGATGCTGCCGATTACCGTCGGCTATATCGGCGGTTACGAATCGGAAGGCAGACTGCAAGCTGCTGCTCAATCTAGCTGGTTTGCTTTGGGATTGGCTACTACCCTGGCTGCACTGGGGATTATTGCTACTACCATCGGTAAGGTATACGGACAAATTGGTGTGGGTTTGCCGATCGTTGTTAGTTTAGTAGCGATCGCCATGGGACTAAATCTTTTGGAAATCTTACCCTTGCAATTTCCTTCTTTGGGTGCAACCGATTGGATCGGTGAGGATTTACCTCGCGGAGTACGTTCTTACTTATTGGGTTTAACCTTTGGTTTAATTGCCTCCCCTTGCAGTACTCCTGTACTAGCCAGTCTCCTAACTTGGGTAGCAACAACCCAAAATCTGGTGCTGGGGGGTGGTTTGTTGGTTGCATATGCCATTGGTTATGTTACCCCATTGGTTGTTGCAGGTACTTTTACCGCTTCGATTAAAAAGATTTTAGAGTTGCGTCGTTGGTCTAGCTGGATCAATCCCGTTAGTGGAGCTTTATTATTAGGATTTGGTATTTTTTCTTTGTTATCGAGATTAACAGCTATTCAATAGTTATTATCATCGCTCGTTGATTAACTCGATCTAAAAAATCTTTCCTATTTTCTGGTTAATAATCTTTTGCAGAATCAGTAAAGAATTACCAATTTATCTTGATTTCGCTTGTGTTTTACATATGAAACATAAGTATGAAAGATCGATTTTAGATGAAGAAACTACATCAAAGTGGAGATATTCTCAATCAAAAATATAAAATAGTTGGGGTAATTGGCGAAGGTGGTACGGGAATAACCTACAGTGCGATCGCTTGAGAGACAGAACAACAGGTAGCAATTAAAAATTTATCTCTGCGAAGTTTAGATAACTGGAAACAATATAGAACTATTTGAACGAGAGGCTAAAATTTTAGCTACATTAGACCATCCTGCCTTGCGGGGAGACAACCTCTACAATCCAGATATGACAAAGGATTTAGCCAGTTTAGTAACTCAATAAAAATACTAACGTAATTGACTTAATATTCAAGGTGAAAATTCTCGCTCCTCAACAGAATTCTTAAATTATCCCGTTCAATATGAGTTATGAGATGCTAGATGATTAAGAATAACTGTCTCATTGAATACCAAGACAGTTAATTTGAAAAAATGCTACCTCAATTTTATCTTGATTATCTGAAAACTTATCTGACAACATCAGAATTATTAACCATTAAAATTTTGGTCTGGTTATTACAAGTACATCGCTACTGTTAGAATTGAAAGACTAGCATCTAGCTTTCCGTATCCTATCAAATGTGAGAGCAGAAGAAAGAAAATACAAAGATTTTTAATTCTTCCCAAATTAAGCTTACCCTTACTCTGGTTTCCTTTAATTAAAAAGATAATTAAGAGTCAATTTAAAAAAGGCGATCGCTTGATAATTACTATCGACCGAACACAAGGTCAAAACAATAATATTTCAATGGGTTTGTGTCATCTGGAAAAAAAGCGCACCGCCCGCGTGACGCGAAGCTAATCCTTTAGGGCTGAGGTTTCCTCAGCGTATAGGACGGAGCAAGCAGAGCTTTGCCAATTTATTGGTTACTCTTATCGGGACTTTGACAAAAAACTAGGTTCAAAAAGGGGTGAAAGCCTTATATATCAATTGCTTAACCTCAAAACAGCTAAATCCTTAATATATCTGGGTTTTAGGCGAATTTACCTCGACGAGGTAAATTCGCCGTCTGGCAAGGCTTTCACCCCTTTTTGATAGGTAAAAATTGTCAAAGTCCCGATACCAAATAAGTAGGTAGGCGTAAATAAATATAAAACAGGATTGAAACCACATCTTAGCTATCTGCTTCCCAATCCCAATCCCCAATCCCCAATCCCCAATCCCCAGTCCCCAATCCCATCTCAACCATTTTCTAATTAATTTGACCCACTTACTTAACTTCTGTGTCAGTTTCTCATATGTGGTTCCTGATTGCTATAGTCCAAAAAATAATTGCGAAGTTCTAGTTCTAAGGTCTGAAATTATGATTCGAGTTGCTATGATTTGTCTTAGGTTGAGAAGATTGGCATAACTTATTAGGTCTCAGACACTTTCTCAAATTACAAATTTTAATTTCTCTCAAAAAATCCTACTATGAAGCAACAAAAAAAAACAAAACAATTTTTCCAAAATAAAAAAACTACCGCTCTACTACGTCAACGTCAACAAGATAGACAAAAGGAAACTAACCAACATATTAAGCGTAGTGGAAAGTACTTGAAGTCATATCATGCAGACCAATTCACTGGTTCCTTTAAAAAATTTTTTTTATCAATTAGGTATCCTAAAAGGGACAATATTCAATCGATTTCACAAAAAAACATCTCAGTTAATTTTATGCAATTATTAACATCCACTAGCATTATTGTGGTTGTTTTAATGTTATTTTTTTATAAAAATGAAAGCAGAGAAATAGATCTTTATGAAGCTTGGAATATATTGAATTCAGCAAAAAACAACTCTGTTCAAGTTATTCATTTAGCCTTAGAACGACTAAATAAATACAACTATAATCTTTCAGAAATCGATCTCTCTAAGATTAATCTCAAAAACATCAATCTGAGAGAAGCTGACCTCGAGCAAGTCAACTTTAGTGGAGCTAACCTCAAACAAGCTGACTTGAAAAGAGCTAACTTGTTTAACGCCAATTTGAACAATACCAAATTACAGTTTGCTAATTTAGAAGAAACACTATTAATGAAAGCCGATCTAAAGGAAGCTAATTTGGCACTAACTAACTTGAAACGTGCTGATTTATGGGGGGCTAATCTAATTAAAGCCGATCTGTCAGGAGCTAATCTAAGAGAAGCTGATTTAATAGAAGTCGATCTTACTGGAGCCAACCTTGTAGAAGCAGATCTCACTGGAGCCAGGTTACGAAGAGCTAATCTTACTGGAGCTAATCTTACTGGAGTCAATCTCACCAATGTTGATTTGAAGGGAGCCATTTTAGACTCTACTAACCTAGACACAAGTACCTTAGTAAAAACTAATTTAGAAAAAACTAATTTAGAAGATTTGAAACTGTCTAGTTTTAACAGCAAGACCATCTTTCCCAAAAATGTTAGATCTGAAGCCAAAGATCTAATCAAAACTAAAAGTTTAATTCAAAATACTGACAATCATTCTGTATGGTGGGGTGTATTATTTGACTCCGAGAAAAATAAAACCGATCTCCGATATGAAGTAAGTTTCAAAGACGGTTCGCTGAATATTCTATTAGCTCCCTACGGAATAACTCCAATTCATCTTGAAAATATAGAATTTAACGGAACAGAACTATCGTTTTCTTTGCCCGCTAAAAAGTTACTACAATGTGAACTTCAACGTCAAATTAATAACAAGTATATAGGACATTGTCATAATGCAGAGAATCAAGTCTTAGAAATAAGAATGGCACCATCTTTTCGAGAAAAAACACTTAAAGGCTCAAATTTAGCTCCAACTGAAACCGATCTTCAAATTTTGCAACGAGCTTTAGAGATATTGCATGATGAATCAGTTTGGCACAAAACTGATGAACGTGTTTGTGACGATGATAAAAAACAGGATTCATGGAGTATGTTCTGTGGGCTTTATCAAGCATCACTAGATGTAACCTCTAAATATCTCCATCAAAGACCAGCAATGAAAGAAGTTCGTAAAGTTATTAAAGACATCACTAACAATAGACCCTTTGAACACCAAATTAAAGATTACAATAATATGCAAGAGACAAGTTTTAACGATGTCATCAATATCCTAGAGATTGCTAAAGAACAAATCAGTAAGGAAATAAGATAATTATCAATCATAAACCGCGTCTAGATAGAGAACTGGAGTTTGATTTTTTTCAGATTTTTAGCTCCCCAAATCCCCAATCCCCAATCCCTAATCCCCAGTCCCCAATCCCTCGAACAATTATCTGAGAAACTACAGGTTTCAAAGCAGAATATGCACATTGAAGAATTGCGTTCTCGTTGGAATCCTAGAGTTGCTGAGACAGCGGATGTGGATGTGGCTTAATTGAATTTATTTATG
The DNA here is from genome assembly GCA_030064795.1 of Pleurocapsa sp. MO_226.B13. The sequence continues at coordinate 9,233 of JASJEI010000125.1, forward strand.
CCTTCTACAATCTTGGATTTATAAGCTATCAGCTTTTAGCTTTTTTTCCATTAATTTTAGTAGCGTGTCAAGCTTAAAATAGTGCAATAAACTATCGCCAACAGGACTATCTACTGCATATCAAAAACCCAAGAGTGTTGGTCAAGCAGACAAATCATTCTGGTGGGGTTGTCACCCCGCCAGCTGCGTACCTATAAGAGTAAAGGTTATATTTGCCACAATTTTTAACTGTTTTAGATTTTTCTCTGAGAATTAATTTTTCTTTAAGTAGCTAATTTAAAACAGTTCCTGATACATAAATCCTTACTACACTTTTTATTATCATCTGCAAATTCTTTTAGATTGAAAAAAGTAGGTTGACGAACTCAACATGAAGCCAGCTAAAGATTCTACTGTTGACTATAAAAAGCTTGTTGCCAAGGGCTATGACATCTGTGCTAATGCCTATAATTCAGCACGATCTAAGGAGAAACAACTTGAGCTTAGTCTGCTCACCTCACAACTAAATGACGGTGCATCAGTGCTTGATATTGGTTGTGGGTCTGGAGTTCCTATCGCCAAGATTCTAGCAGAACGCTTTGCGGTAACTGGTGTTGATATCTCGTTGGAGCAGATAAGTCGCGCCCAAAAGAACGTCAAGAAGGGAAGATTTATTCATGGCGATATCATGAATCAACACTTTAAATCAGAGACATTTGACGCAGTAACAATATTTTATGCCCTATTTCATTTGCCTCGTGAAGAGCATCCTAAACCTATAAGACGCATTTATCGCTGGTTGAAACCTAAAGGTCTACTTTTGCTAACTGTTACCCAGTCATCCAATGATTCATATACAGAAGATAATTTCTTCGGTACTACTATGTTTTGGAGCAATTTCTCTTTAGACGATTATCAGTTTTTACTGCAGGATATTGGCTTTGTGCTTCAAGAAAGCTGTGAAATCGGACATAGTTACCAAAGCTCTTGTGAAATACCTTCTGAACAGCACCCGCTTCTTTTAGCTCAAAAGGGTAATGACTGAGATCGAAACAAGACATACACCGTCAGTAGATTTACTGTTCTATAGTCAAAGTATATTGAGCGACACTTTTTTGACCTGAATCCTTACAACGCAAGTTTCGATTTTTTTACCTTGTTACACCAACCGCGATACTGCTGCAAAATCTCTCTATAGGAAATAGCAGGGTCGTGTATGGCTTGGAAAAGAGGTGGTAAAAATTTTGTAGGAAACAATTTGTGTAAAATTTGCGCTATCCTCATTCGCAGGATAAATTCCACAAACAAAGATTTTTGGGAGGGAAGAGTGTAATCGCTCAGTTCGACTACCGCACGAGCATCTGGTAACCGACACGCTGTAAACTGCCCTAAAACCTGGCTTAGATCGTCGGCATATTTATCTAAAAGTTCGTTCAAAATCGAAACGTCTTCCAAAGCAGAGTTGCAGCCTTGACCTAAAGCAGGAGACACCGCATGAGCAGCATCGCCAATAAGTAAGGCACTGTCATCGTGGTGGTAGCGATTGCAACGAATGGTTAAATTGGTAGCGATCGGTCGAGCTAAAAAAGCTTGGGCATCTTCAGGAGTCATCAATCGAGAGACTGCGGGAAAATTTTCCTTAAAGAAATCTAGTACTTCTGTAGCACTGCTAAGTTTGCTTACTTGCTGGTTATTTCGGGGAAAGTGAATTACACCGTTCAAGCTACCATCCAATTGCGGGACTAAGATAATTACAATCCCTTCATCTGTTCTCCAGGTATGAATTTTATCGGTGTCTAACTCATGCTCGATATCCTTTGCGGGAAGAAAAATGGACTTGTAATCATCGCTAACGTATTTTTGCTGGCATTCAAACAGCTTAGTATCCAAAAAAGCTTTCCTTACCGTCGATCGCGCTCCATCTGCACCAACAATTAAATCGTAATCGAGCGTTAAATCTCCTTCTGGAGTAGCAAAATAGGCTTGCTTGCTGGTTAAATTTACCCGCGTGCAGGGATGTTGAAAATGAATCTTCAGGCGATCGCCATATTTATTTTTACTTTCTTCTAAAGTATTCAACAAAACCTTAATCAAACTCAGGCGGTCGATAGTTGTCAGGGGTTTTGCTCTAGGAATCACTCTTTGTTTGCCACTAAGACTATGAGATACAGACGCAACAATTTTGTGACCTCTTGCCTCTATTGCTTCAATCAAACCTGAAATTTGCCCTAAAGCCTTAAGACCGCGATCGTTCATAGCAAGGGGAAAAGTCCTCGATTTAGAATCGGTAAGCGATCGCGGATCGTTATGGTGTTCGTAGATGTCTATCTTATAAAGATCGCTTCTTTTTAATAAATAGTGCGCCAACAGCAGACCACTAGCACCAGCACCAACGATTATAACTCTTTTAACCATATTTAAACTTCTCTCTTCTTAGGATTTTCCTCAACTATCTATCACAGTAGTCTAGCTGTCATCAGCTAATTGCTCCCCATACCAAAACCAAATAATATCTCGCTTTTCTAAAGCTAGACAATATTTGAGACAAAAATCTTCAGTTTGAGGCGAAAGATAACAAGCTATTTGATTATTAATATAAATTCTGTTCTTGCTAAAAAATAGGGGAAAAATTCAGGTTTTGTAATGCAAGAGAATATGAAGTTTCCCGTGCTATAAGAAAGAAACAAGTGGTAAATATAGCCATGTCGCGCCCTACTCTTAGCTTTTCAACTAATACCAATTCTCAAAAGTGAACGGTCGACTTAGTAGGTTGGGTTGCAATACTGTTCGGATAAGTCTTATTTTCCTCTTCCCTTGCTCCCCTTGCTCCCCTTGCTCCCCTTGCTCCCCCTGCTACATGCGGCTAAAGCCTTTGTCCTGCTTGTCTCAACACATAACTTTGTTAACCGAACAGTATTG
>JASJEI010000003.1 GCA_030064795.1 Pleurocapsa sp. MO_226.B13
TTGCCCATAGAGAAATAAAATTGCTCAATTCTTTGTCCTCTAAGAGTTTGACACGATTTGGTTTCCCTCTTGAATTTTTTCTGATTTCCTTAACTTGTTACCAATGATTGACAGATTAAATAAGCGCGAGAGTTTTTCTAATTTTTATCAGCGATCGCATTTATGCATGACTTTTCAGACATCCTCTAAGATCGTGACTCAACAATCGCCTTCAGTAAAACTAGAATCTACTTGGGGAAAATTTTCCACCAAACAAGCAGCCAAAAAGACTCAAACTAAGTTAAAAGAAGCCAATATTGCTCCAGAAAAAATTACTGTTCTTGAAAAAAGAGCGAAAAACGTGGCGAGTTAGTAGTGCAGAGCTACAAAATACAAAAAAATATTGTAATTGTTTTGTGAAGCTTTCGGTACAAAACCAACTTAATATTTAGTCATCATAACGTTTCTGAAATAGAACCAATTCATCAATCATTCATGTTATGTTGCAGATAAAAGATACCTTGGTTTGCGCCAAATCTCTTTACTGTTCTTTCTAGACGCATACCAACTTTTTCTAAGAGACGGCAAGAAGCGGTATTAGCAATTTGAGTTTCTGCAATGATTCGTGGCAAACCTAATGAAATTAAAGCATAATCAACAACAGCTTTTACAACCTCAGTGCCGTAACCTTTATTCCACGATTCAGGCAACAGTTGATAAGATACTTCGGTATCTATATTATTGTGATGTCTACTAAGACTGACAATTCCAATTTTATCTAACAAACTATTTTCCTTGACTTGAATTACCCAGTATTTTGATTTTTCATCAGATTCGAGCATATTTGAAAATTTTAGACTGATATCTTGTAAGTTAACTACTCCACCTAAAAAATAACGAACTTGAGCATTTGTATAAAGCTTTGTCATAAGTTCCCAATCATTATTTTGCAGAATAGTAAGTTCGCATCTGGTTGTTTGAATCATAAATAGCAATCCCTTTAAATAAGAGAAAATACGTCTCAACACTTACAGAGAATATCCTTCATAAAATTATATTATTAAATATAAAATTCAGTTATGATCCAAAAATAATACCATTTCTCATGATTTAGCTAGATAGATCATCTTAACAAAATGTAGGTTGGGTTGAGGCACGAAACCCACTCACAAGGGTAGGTTTTTTACAACCTACGAAGAATCAGAAAAAGCTAAATCGCTGAAGGGTAACTATTTTTACGAACACATAGAACTTTATGGTATGGTAGATGGTCTAATTTTTAGTGGAGCGCATAATGGTGAAGATGCAGTAGCACTCTACGAACGAGCCGAAAAAATTATTAGTTCATCCCCTGTAAAAGAAATAAATTTAAAAAGCGAAACTTTAAGAAGTACGGTTATCAGAATTGCCGATAAGCATGGTTTCGAGTTAGAAATTTGAGCTAAGGCAACACAACCGTCTTTCTCAATTTTTTGCGATAGAGCCAAATATTATTAGTGGGATAAGTTCAAGTAGATTTTTTCGACCGACAAAGTTAAATAACTATGTTTCAATAACTTTAACTGTAAAAAATACAAGTATAAAAGTATGGTTTTTGGCACAATATTAACGGGCGGACAACAAGTTCCTACTGATAGCGGTTCGTTAGCGACAGGAACTGTCACATTAGGCTTTAATGAAGAAGGAGCTTTAACTTACGATCTAACTGTTGTTGGTTTAGATTTTGGAGCATTTATCGGCGACGGAACTCCCCAAACTCAGGATACTGCTGATAATGTTACGGGAATTGATTTTGGTAATGCTCCTATGGGAGAAGTAGGGGATCTTGCTTTTGGTGTGGTCGGTGTCGATGGAGATGATGACTTGATATTCACCTCTAATCCAGATGGTTCGACAACTATTTCTGGAGTTTGGGAAGAATCAGATCTTGCTGGTATTCCTCTCAGCACTTTTGTTCCTGGATTGAACAGTGCAGTAGCAAGTACAAGTGAAAGTGGAACGCCACAAGTAACCGACCTTTATTTAAATATTTCTACCGTTGGCGATCCACAAGGAGCGATTCGGGGTCAAATAAGCTCTATCACACCAGAACTATCAGATATTTTGTCTGAGATAGATCCGCTTGTTCTCAATAGTCTGGTTATACAAGAGACTACACCGATTTAAATTTCTGGCTTATTTTACATGAAACCGAATTTCAGCTTGCTTCGTTTAGGTGGCTGCTTAATCTTTGCTCTATCGTTACTTGGTTACACTCAGATAGTCGAAAAATCTTCTGACTGTGTGACAAAAAATGGATTGTCTGGAAAAGTGTCGATGTTAGAATTTAATTCGATAATGTCAGATAGACTAAGTTGTGACAGCCATTCTAAAGCTATCATATCAGTATCTAGCTGTGGTGCCTCCCAGGAGGTAAAGTCTGGATCGTTTTGATACCAAAAGCGATCGCCATCACGTGACCGCTCAAACTGGTCTTCTAAAATTGCTTCGTTTAATTCGCCGATACTGGCACCAGCTAATTGTCCTTCAGCAAGCATTCCAATTAAAGGATCGATATGCTCGACATCCACATAAAGTGTTTCGAGATTTTCTGCTACGACTGGATCGTCAGTAATTTCCTCAAAGCTAGACACTCTCTCTAATCCATAAGCTTCTCTGAGATCGTTATAGTCAGGCAAACCACGATCTCGACCGCGCTGAATATCTAAGGCAGCTAAATCGGTGCCATTGGCAATAGGATTGTTGTCACTCGGGTCGGTAAAATCGCCGAACAATATGTTGCGCAAACTATCTACTATTTTGAGGTCGGTTGCCTCTTGTACCTGGCTAACTAAGCCAAGAAAAATTGGCTCGATTCCCCCTACACTGGTGAGTACGCTAGGATTAAAAGAGGTTTGCGCTAAATTAAGCTCCCCAGCCTCGGTCGAGCTACCATCTTGTTCTAGAAATGGAATAGTTTCACCACTTTGACTATGACCCATCCGAAAACCTACAGTAGCAAATTCATTACTCACGGAGGCATCAATAGTAGAATTATAACCAGTATAAGGATCGAGAGTTACACCTAGTGCGGGTAAAAACTCGTTATAGGTGATTGACTGGATCTCAGCACCAACAATTTTGCGAGTTCGTTGATATATTTCCTCGTCGCGATCGATGGGATCGGTTGGTAAATCTGTATGAGTATCGTCAATCAATTGGGCTACGCGGTTGTGTTCTCTGACAAATAAGGTGTGCAGGGATATTAGTGCGGGATTTTCGTTAGCACGACTATCTCCAGCCACAAAAAGTTCGGGATTTGCCGTGATACTATCCATGTCTGGAGCATTGGAGTCAGTCCCCAAGATTGGCAGCAAGTCGCCTGTTTCATGGGAAGTAACCTTTAGTTTTCCTCCCTCAAAGCTACGCAACCAAGTAGCACGCTCTCGATCGCTCCCATAAATCATACTGCCATCTAGCCAAGAAGTAACATTGTTTGTTTGCTGACGTGGATTACTAGGATTGTTGCCAGTGCTGGGATCGAAAACCGATCTAGTGACAGGAATAATAGAGCCTGGTTGATAAACCAGATCTTCTTCAGGAATCAGAATGTTTATATTTTCAACTGCTCGATCGGAATCAATCTCTCGCTGAGTCGAAGTAGACATAAGATCGTGGGTGATAAATTGTCCCCACGTCCAGACATAACTACTCAGATTTCTTTCATCTGGTATGGATTCTATCTGATTGGAAAGTATGTTCCCAATCAGACGAGGACTGGGAAGATCTAGACGTGCTGGTGCTGCAATACCGTCAGCGTAAGCAGGTGGTGCTTGGCGACTTAAGTTTTCGCCAGCTCGACCCAGAATAGAATTGCTAAGATTGTTATTGCTACCGTCAAGCGTGCGGTATCTATCTGTTGGCAGAAATTGCATAATTATGATTAGAATTATTACTCGTCTTGACTCAGTGCTGGGATCGAGTTTTTCTTAAACGACAATTTTGACTAAGTGTCGATTCGTTTGCAATTGCCCTAATAGTGTACATTTTGACAATCTACAAAACGACCCTAGTCGATATGCATGACATTTGAGTCTACCCATTTTGATTTACTAGACACTATTAAAGGCAGACAGAGCATTTTTACCTGCAAGGCATTTGCTCCTCGGTGATTAGGAGGTAGTACCTTAACTGATTAAAAACCTCTGTAAACAGACTTATTTAATAGGGTCTGAAAACCAAAAATATGAGTCTTTATTTATAGATATTGGTGTCATTTTCGATCGTATATGCGTTTTTCTGCTGTATTGCCAAGAATACAAGTTTATTTTTTAGTAGATTTTAAATTATTAAAGCAAACAATATTTATGAAAATTGTCTAATTAAAAATTAGTATCGGTCGCTGTCAGTATTGGCGTGTAATTTATGATAAGCAATTGAATATTATCTATTTATAGGTTAATTATCGCGATCGAACCTTAATTATAATATTGTGTATATTTTTTCTACAGCTCAAATAAAACTAGCAAATCTGACAGTCAAAATCTTGCCAAATTTTCCACAAAAAAATTTGACAAGATTTCAACTAACTTTTGCTGAGATGTGTCAGGCAGTCAGGATGCAAAGTTAACAGTTCAAGAATTTTTCGCTTGCGAACCTAACCAATGACCAAAGACCAATGACTAATAACACTCAACAGAAATAAATTTTACTAAGTAGCGATCGCTAACTCGACAATCAATGGCAGATGATCCGAGTCTATTTCCGACCCTGTATAAATATTAGTGGTTTTGATTCCCTTACTGACTAAACAATGGTCGATAGGTATACTTAACAATAAATCCAACCCTTGAGGAATCGGTTGATATATTCCTGAAGTCGGCCAGCTGGGAATAGTACCAAATCCTTTACGAGTATTGTTTAAATTTGTTTGCTCGACTAGCTGTCTATAGTATGGCGACCACATAGACATATTTAAGTCTCCTGCTAGAATCAAAGGATTATCTACCTCTTTCTTTATATATTGAGCGATCAGATTCATCTGCTCGTTACGGGATTGAAAAAAACTAGGCTTGACTGGGGGAAGGGGATGAGTCGCCACTAAAGTTAAAGGCTGTTGTGCAACAGTTAGCCGAGCGATAACGCTAGAGTTTTCTTCCTTACCAAAAGATTCGATTCTAGGATTTTCTAATAGTTGCTTGGAGTAGATCGCGATACCTACATTACAGGTATTGCAATTTCCAGATGAGTAGGGAAACAAATTCTTTAGACTGTCCAACTGAGCTTGCCATTGACGATCTACTTCCATAAAAATTGCTAGATCTGGTTGTTGTTCTTGGACTAAGTTAAGCACTTTGTCATAACTTCTATTTTGTGCGCTAACATTAGCAATCAAAATTTTGAGATCTGATTTTTGAGACAAAGATATATCGGTAAAATTAGCAGGCAAATACCAAGTTAAGGTCGGAAGCGATAATACTGCACAAAAAAAACACCCGATAAAGATATGTTTTTTCTGACCTAAGAAACATAAGCCTCCCAACAGCAGTAGCGATAGTATAAAGTACTGGACTTGAAAATGTGACAAAAGCTCAAAATAAATTGTCCAGCCAAAATAAGAAGTATAATAAGCCAGTAGCGTAATAATGGCGATCGCCCCTAAAAATAGCCTTGAAATTATCTTGCTCATGTCTCAAGCTTTTGCTGGATGGATGTGTACATTATTGCACGGAGCGAGATTATGCCATTAGGCTTAAAGTTTTTAACTAGTTTTCGTTTTGTTATCGGGATTCTTTTACTGTCTCATCAGAATAGATTGACTAATCTTTCGCACAACCAGAGATCGTAACTCGATCTAGAAAGTGAGTCTGAGGTTACTTCGCGATCGCACTTTAAAATAGATTATGTTTGCAGTTATGGCTTTAGCTATTGTCACTGGTTACAAGTTGGCGATCGGTCGGCTAGGCGTGAGCCTAATCGCTTTTCTCCACTTTTAATTAAGCAAAAATTCTGTTAAAAAACTCGATAATTTCTACCCAAGCTGCATCAGTAGCTACAGGATCGTATCTATAGCCATCATCGCGCATAAAAGTATGATTGGCTTTGTAGATTAACGATTTGTGTTTTATCCGAGCATCATCTAAAGCCTGTAAAATCTTTTGTCTGCCTTCAGGGGGAACGTGAGGATCGAGAGTACCAAATATAGTTAAGACTTCACCTGTTATTTCCCCGACTCTTTCTATGGTATCTGCTTTCTCTCTTCCTAGTTTGCCGTTATGAATGCCTGTAGGATAACAACATACTCCCGCTTTTATCTCTTGTTGGAGTGCAGCGCGAAATGCTAAATGTCCGCCGATACAAAATCCCATCGTCCCTAGTTTATCGGCAATGACACGATTATCGGACTTGAGCCATTCTAAAACTGCTACCGCATCGCGATCGAACCCGTCAGTCTCGCTACGTCTAGCATTATCATTACCGCGCATTTTGCCAAGATCGCTTGGTTCAATTACAGTACCAATAGGTTCTATTCGATGATAAATTTCGGGTGCTGCAACCACATAACCATATCCAGCCAAACGATCTGCAAGTAAGGTTATAGGTCTGCCTAATTGATAAATATCAGAGTAAAATAAGATGCCTGGGTATTGCCCTTCTGGTTCGGGTGCTGCAACATAAACTCGCATCAAGCTATCATCTACTGTTAGTCCTATATTAGACTTGCTAATTTGCACTCGACTTACTCCTTATCTCGAATCAATTTCAAAAGACAGCCTATCTCATATTATCGGTTTATTGCGATCGCCTCATACCATTTCTTACATAACCTCTGAAGGTTACTAATTTACACTAAACGTATCCCTGGCGTTGGTGATTTAAGTAATGACCTACAAAATAATACTGTTCGTAGCTCTTAGCTTTTAGCTTTTAGCTTTTAGCTTTTAAAAGTTGCATATTTTCAGTTGGTAAGCAAAACATTAGGTTTAGCATTACGCATTCACCAACGCCAACGTATCCCTCTATGGGAGGTATAAGGCTCTGACTCGAATTCGCTGATTACCCACAAATCTTTGCCATCTTCTCTCAAAGCTTTGAGCCTTGGTGGCACGACTAGGGATGTAACATTCCCATTCGCTCAGGCTAATTTTACCGCTACAGATTAGACCATTAATCATCCAAGCGAGGGCTTTTAGATGACGTAGGTCTCGATATTTGCTGTGTTGACGAGCGCAAACTGAACAGTTGATTATAAAGTGGGGCAGAAATAGACATGAAACATTGGCTTAAAAACTTCTATTTTTAGGGCGTTGGTGATTTAAGTAATGACATACAAAATAATACTGTTCGTAGCTCTTAGCTCTTAGCTTTTAGCTTTTAGCTTTTAAAAGTTGCATATTTTCAGTTGGTAAGCAAAATATTAGGTTTAGCATTACGCATTCACCAACGCCATTTTTAGCTAATCATGAATACTCGCCCTTTTCTTTCTCCAGATCTCAATACTTTCAGCTACTTGTGTCAGGCAATCAGCTTTGCATCTTTTTAGCGATCGTGCATAACAGATTACGGTTAATAGTGGAGTCTAGATGACATAATTGTTGAAGATCTTACTTCTAAAGTTGGTGTTGCTGTTTTTACCCCTGACGGTAAGGCGATCGCTCATCTATTCGGCAGAAGATTTGGCAATATCAGTCAATTCAAGCGCGATCGACTAGTATCGCAGTACGTTTTGTGGTCAGGACAAAATATAGGATCGATCGCGCTTTGCCAAAATTTCTAATAGAGAGAAATTAGAGTCAGTATCTCTTCGTTACTCTACCAAAATACGTTCTTCTTTCCCCTCCACATGAACTCGGAAAACAATAGCCCTAGCCCCCTCTGAACCACCCTTTGGTGAGTGTTCCGCTTCAGGTGGGATTACATAGGTGTCGCCTGCTTTTAGTATTTGGTCTGGTTTATTCTCTTCAATATGTATGGTAGAACCTTCGATAACATAGATAAACTCTTCCCCTGGATGGTAATGACGCGGTACTGTCTGATTGGGCGGAATGACCACATCGGAAATAATCACTTCCAGTCCATCAGCGATAGTGATGGGGGCGCGCAACATCTGATTCGATCCTGGTGGTGGTTTGTAGCCTTCGGAACCCGAACTTGAAGCACGAGAAGGATTTTGTTGCTGGGATATAGCAAATAATCCAACTAGCAAAGCAGTGAAAGTAATCATATACGGTTTCAGGTTTTTTTTCATAAGTCTTAAAATCATCGCTATTTATCCAAAATTTGAGTAAGATTTTGTCTGTTAGTAGGGTTAAAGGTTGCCAGTTTATACTGCTGTGGGCAGGACTCTATTTAAATTACGGCTCAATACGTAAAGTTTGTGGGTTTTGATTCCATATTGTCGCTGTGCTATTTTACGAGTTATCTTAAATCCCATTTTCTGCCAAAACTCTAGTCCTAAATCGTTGGCTTCAATAACACAGAGAGATATTTGTGTTACGTTCTGCATTGATACCCAATGCTCAAAACTCCTGTAAAAATTAGTTCCCAAGCCTTTCTTTCGGTGTTCTGGAGCAAGTACCATCAACCCGATCCACCAAGTTCGATTGTCAGGATAGTGTCTGAGCGATGAGATCGCGCCTATCAAAATATTATGCATATCAAATAGACCAAAGATATAGACATCTTGTGTTGTCTTTCCTTCTGGCACTAGATCGAACTCTTCACGGGCAGCCGTCGGTGAAAATATTTCTCCATTTGTGAGAAGAGCAAAGTCCCTACATCGCTCATAGAGTTCTTGAAGTACATTTACATCTTTAGGTAAAAGCTGCTTAATTGAATATCTAAAACTGGCTAAAGAAAAACCGCTTAAATTATTCATACTTCCCTATCTATAATATCGTATGCGATCGCCAGTTAGGATACTGGATTTTGTCTAGTCGTCACTCTTAAAACTTTCCTTAATAGGTTGTGAAATCATCGTATATTTGACAGATTCTAAAATTGAATCGAGAAGAATTAGAGATGAAATTGCGATCGCACTGCTTTAATAGTTGCTAGTAGTGCCTGTAATTTTGTAATTTACTTTATCTCGATCGCAACAGCTCGAAACATTGGTGCGAACTTCTATACGACCATATTTGGCTGAAAATTCGCAAGAAAATCTCAGTTTTCTTGCGAATTTATTCTTAGTTATTCTCAATAAGCTAAGAACAAGTTTATCCGACGCTCTCGATCATTTATTGCCAAGCAACGATTGACAAAACTTAACAATAAACACCTCTCAGGTACTTATAGCGTTCTCATCTCTTGCGGTTCAACTGTATTTATTCTTCAGTTGGAGCTGGAGAAAAATCTCTCTAGGCTAGTCACTGCAAGCCGATCTGGATAGATAAAGCTTATCGCTCGAAACAAATATTTCTGACGTTTTCTCAAAACTAAAAGAAAATACTTGTCAATAACCCCAATTTGACTGTAAGGTAGTTAAAAGCTTATTGAAAATTGACAGCAATAATTTACAAAGGAGGTTGGAATTGCGATCGCCATAACCACAAATCCCCGAAAACTAAAATTTTGGTTGTTTTGTGAAGTTGTTAGCGCAAGGGCTTTTTAATCATTTGCCCTCAAGAATTTAATCTGTCTCGTTCCTTGCTTCAACTACGGTTACGAAATCTAAAAACAAATTTTTTTTGAAATTTATTGAATATTATTAGCAATAAGTTGTATGATATTGAAGAGTTTTTTTCTCATGCCAGGTCGGGAATTAGGTAAAGAAAAACGCCTAATTCCTGGTTCTTAATCATATAAAGTAGAACTTTCTGGTAATTCGATTATCTTGATGCTACTCGCTCCCAAGGCTTAATTATCTCCAAACAATTAGTTAATACTCTCAATAAGTAAAAAGGTAATTTCCTACTAGAAACCCGATCGCTCAGTCGGCAAATTACGTCACATAAAACTATCAAATAAATCAACAAGAAACATAAATCATGGCTAAAATTGGTCTTTTTTACGGCTCAACTACAGGCAAAACAGAAGCAGCAGCCGAGGCAATTCAAGCAGCTTTAGGCGGTGAAGATGTGGTGGCTCTACACGAAATTGCTAATGCCACCGATAGCGATTTTGCCAACTACGATCGCATCATAATTGCTTGTCCTACTTGGGATGTTGGTGAATTACAGGCTGACTGGGAAGGCTTTTATGAAGACGATCTCGATAACATCGACTTTAGTGGTAAGAAGGTAGCTTACTTTGGCACTGGCGACCAGGTAGGCTATGCCGATAATTTTCAGGATGCTATGGGAATCTTAGAAGAAAAAATTTCTAGTCTAGGGGGAGAAACAGTGGGTTATTGGTCTACTGATGGCTACGAACATGAAGCATCCAAAGCCGACCAGGGTGGTAAATTTGTCGGCTTGGCTCTAGACGAAGACAATCAATCAGAATTAACCGACGAGCGAATTCAAGAATGGACGACACAGCTAAAGACTGAATTTGCTCTGTAATTAAAAAGCTTTGAGCTTTTTGACAAGTTTGGGGATTCTCCTCTCCATATAGGGAAAAGTGTCCGAATATAATGAGCCAACATTATCCGTTGCTTTTCCCTTTTATTCTTACCGTTACTAGAATCATCTACTTATGCTGCATCTAGTCTTTTGTGTTGGTATTTGGACATTAATTTCTGCTTACATCTTCTGGCGGTTAATAGCGATCGCCACCAAGGCTTTTAATCATCTCAAACGCCTACATCAAATACCTTGTTCTCAATGTGCTTATTTTACAGGGGACTACCGACTCAAATGTACGGTTAACCCGATGATTGCCATGTCAGAAACAGCAATTGACTGCCGAGATTTTATCAATAGCGATGCTTTCCAACTAGATTTTGCCCATCGTCAGACTGCTTGTAGTGGTTGTCTGGCAAGAAAAAATCATAACCTTCAGTATTCCAGTTTAAACTAACCTACTTAAAATGAAGATATCCCCTGAGACAGCACCAGTTTGGATTAATGCTAATCCTAGTTTTAAATACTTTAGCGGTCGAATCGTTCGTTATTTATCTCGACAAATCCCCATCGCTTATTGGGAATATCATCAAGAGCCAGACGAATCGAGTTCAATGCAGATTGCTCTGATTTTACTTCATGATTATCTTAAATCTAAGTCTCAACCAATCGATCTAATCGGTCATAGTACGGGTGGCTTACTAGGATTGATTTATGCTCGCAAATATCCTTGGAAAGTCAAATCATTGACGTTATTGGGAGTAGGTTGTAATCCTGCAATTGACTGGCAAAGCCATTACTATCAGATGCGGAAACTTTTGCCTTGTTCTCAAGAAATGCTTTTGGCACGGATGGTACAGATGATGTTTGGTCATCAAAGCCGAACTCATGTTATCGATTTAGTTAATCTTCTTCAACAAGACTTATATACCGCGCCTACTGCCCATTCTCTTTATCAATTAGAGCGAGTCGATTCGGGACGAGTATCAGTGCCAATGATGGTTTGCGGTAGCGATAATGATGGCATAGTAGATCGCCCCGCTCTAGATGGATGGGCGGATTACTTAAAAGATGATGATGTATTGTGGACAAATCCCTTGGGACATCATTTCTTTCATTACTTCTTTCCCGAACAAACAGGCAGACAAATAATTAAATTTTGGCAAAGAGTCAACGCCCAAAAAACAAGCATCTCTCCTAAATCAAATATCTTAGAAGAGATTTGCAATCCTTTACTTTAGTTAGCACCATTACCAACAAAAGCCAAAGTTAAACTGTCGTGAACGAGGAAATGCTGTAAATGATAAGCTCTTTCCTCAGTTTTGAGTAAAATTTGCTCGTAGAGGTAACGAGTAGCGCGATCGCCTAAACTTTCTGCCTGAGTTGCCTGTTGGCGTATTAATTGAATAATTGCTTGTTCTGCTGCTAGATCGTGTTCTACCATTTCCCGTTCGCCAAAAACACCATCAGCTTCTTGCTCGAAGCAGCATAATTCAGCTAGCTTACTAAAACTTGCAGCAGGTATGCCACCCAAACCATTGAGTCGTTCGCCTATTTCATGGACGTGTTCTTGTACTTCGTCATAGCTTTCAGCGAAAAACTGGTGCAGTGAATAATATTCTGAACCTTCAACGACGAAATGATGTTTTTGATATTGCAAATATAAAGCCTGAAAACTCGACAGAACCGCATTAAAACCTTCGCAGACTGGTTCGGTAACGCTTTTGTCTAATAAAATTGGATTATCTTCTACATGACCAAACGGACGTAACAAACCTGTGGTAGTGGACATAATCTTCTTCTCTCATTAAGTTAAGTTTATTGACAATATCAACCTAACACAAAACTGCTTATTGATAATTAAATAGTAACAACATTTGGTAATTAATTTCATGGTGAGATGATTTTTGAGGATATTTATAGATTTAAATCAATCATAACTATTGAAATTAACTAGCATTAATTAGAAAGCCAAAGGAAATTTATTGTTTCAGGAGGGAAAAGGCGATCGCTTTTTTCTGTAATAATTAAATAATTAACTCGATCGACGATAGGGTAATTGATGGTAACCACAAAATTGATTGTCTCATGGTTAAGATCGTTAAATCTACAGCTTCTATGCAGACTCGTGATGGGATAAGGCTGGATGCAGATATCTATCGTCCCGATACAGAGGAAGAATTACCAATTCTGTTAATGCGTCAGCCCTACGGACGGGAAATTGCTTCGACGGTAGTTTATGCTCATCCACGTTGGTATGCAGCCCAGGGTTATATTGTCGCGATCCAGGATGTTAGAGGTAGAGGAACATCTCAAGGGAAGTTCGATCTTTTTACTCATGAGGTTGCAGACGGTTGGGATACGATCGCCTGGGTATCGGAACTACCCCATAGTACGGGAGAAGTGGGGATGTATGGTTTTTCTTATCAAGGAATGACTCAACTATATGCAGCAGTAAATCAACCGAAGGCTTTAAAAGCGATCGCGCCAGCGATGGTAGCATACGATCTCTATACCGACTGGGCTTACGAAAATGGAGCTTTTTGTCTTTATGCCAATTTAGCTTGGGCAATCCAGTTAGCAGGGGAAACTGCCCGTTTGCGAGGGGATGAGGCTGCTTATCTGGAATTATATCGAGCCAGTCGAAATTTACCCCTCAATGAGCCAATACCTGCCAATCCCGAACTGATGCGGAGGTTAGCACCCGATTCCTTTTATCATCAGTGGTTGAATAATTTTAATCCCGATGCCGAGTATTGGCAGCAGCGATCGCCAAAATATCTTTTAGAGAAGCTAGATTTACCGATGTTGCACGTTGGCGGTTGGTTCGATCCTTATCTGCGGGGTACATTAAATCTCTATCGGGCAATGGCAACTAAAAGCAAGCAACCACAGCATCTTTTGGTCGGCCCCTGGGCTCATCTTCCCTGGGGGAGAAAATTAGGTACGGTAGATTATGGGGTTGAAGCTCAAAATCCGATCGATCGGATCCAGATCCGTTGGTTCGACCATTTTCTTAAAGGTAAAGATACGGGACTTTTAACTGAATCTCCCATATGTTTATTTGAGATGGGGAGCAACCAATGGCGGGAGTGCGATCGCTTTCCCGATCGTCAGCAAGTTTATTATTTAGCCAGTGACGGTTTGGCGAGTATCAGAGAAGATAGCGGTATGCTGTGGCAATACGAAACAGAAGCCACAGATTCTCTTTCTCCCCGTGAATTATTAGAGATGGACTTAACTCAAGAAATTAGAGAATTTGAGAATCATACCGATATTTTAGTTCACGATCCCTGGCGACCCGTACCAGCTTTGGGCGGACACGCTATTTTTCCTGGAGGTTCTTGCGATCGCAATCTTTTGGACTGTCGAAGTGATATCTTAACCTACACCTCTGCACCTTTAGAATCCGATCTGCACCTCGTTGGCGAAATTGCGATCGAAGTTTATTGTAGTGCAGAACAACCGAGCTTCGATCTATCTGCGGTTTTGTCTACCGTTCAACCCGACGGCAAAGTAATTAATTTTACTCAAGGTTATACTCGCGTACTCGCTCCTAAATTAGAAGCAATAAAAATAATCAAAATTCCGCTTCAGGCTACCTGTATGTGCCTAACTGCTGGAAATAGTTTGCGTCTTAGTCTTAGTTGCGCTTGTTTCCCCGCCTATCCTGTCAATCCTGGTACGGGCAAATTACCTCACGAATCTCGTTTGATGGAGATGCAAATAATTACTCTCTCAGTTTATTCTGGTGCAGATTATCCCTCACGAATCATCGCCAACTACTACTCTGTCAATAATTAATTGATGGGTTGGGGGAAGCAGGGGAAGCAGGGGAAGCAGGGGAAGCAAGGGAAGATACTTATTAATATTTATCCCTCAAATCAATGTTGACAGACCACTATAGCACTCGAACTATATATTAGAACATCCATAAAACCTTTTGCGCCTTTGTGTCTTTGCGAGAGATAAAATTCATTGTCTCAACCTTTGCGGTCTTCTGCTATACCTGCACTGCTAATAAAAAAACCAGCAACCAGTGCTGGCTTCTGTAAGTTATGCAGTTATCGAACTTGTGGCTTTCTTTTATACTGCTTGAGGTTGAGGTTGGGGTGGTTGGGGTTGGGGTTGGAATTGGAACAGGGAGTAAACGACGTTACGACGAATGTCGATCATCATCTCTAAGAACATTTCATAACCCTCTTGTTTGTACTCAATCAAAGGATCTTTTTGTCCGTAACCCCGCAGTCCAATCGACTCCCGCAAGGCATCCATCGCCTGGAGGTGTTCTCGCCAGAGAGTATCGATCTGTTGCAGGATAAAGAATCTTTCTGCTTGACGCATTAACCCAGGTTGCATACTGTCGATTTGATGTTCTTTGATGTCGTAGGCTTTGCGGACTTCTTCACAAAGGAAGGTTTTCATCTCATTGACGGTCATGTCCTCTAGGTGTTCGGGTTCGACATCTTCCAAAAGATAGATAAACTCTTTGGCTTTATCAACTAATTTGTCCAGTTTCCACTCTTCAGGAGGTAATTCGGGATTAACATAAGCATCGACAATTTCGCCCATGGTTTTCTCGGCGTACTGGATTACCTGTTCCTTGAGGTCTAACCCCTCTAGTACCCGACGACGTTCGGCATAGATAGCCCGACGCTGGTTGTTCATTACCTCGTCATATTCAAATACCTGCTTGCGGGTATCGTAGTAGAAAGTTTCCACTTTCTTTTGCGCCCCTTCTAGGGAGTTAGTCAGCATTTTAGACTCGATGGGCATATCGTCTTCTACTCGCATCATGTTCATCAAGCGTTCGACGCGATCGCCACCAAAGATTCGTAACAGGTTATCCTGTAAACTGAGGAAAAATCTGGTCGAACCAGGGTCGCCTTGTCTGCCCGCCCGTCCGCGCAATTGGTTGTCTACCCGACGGGATTCGTGACGTTCCGTACCGATAACATGAAGTCCGCCATTGGCAATTACTTCATTGTGTTCGGCATCGGTGAATTTTTCGTATTCCTTGCGGATGACTTTATATGCTTCTCGCAATTTCTGCAATACAGGGTCGCTAACTGGAGCGTTTTCCGCTGCAACGGCAATTTTTTCTTCTGCTTCTAGTTCGGGTAGACTTTGTTCGCCATATTTTTGCACGGCAAATTTAACGGTTTCCTTAAGTAGATTTTCCGCTTCTGCCGATAGTTCGGTAGGAAAGATTTGCGGGGAAGCTTTCCAAGTTTTCACTTTCTTGCCATTACCACTAGCAGCAAAGCCTTTGGGAGAGTTTTTGCTAGTATTTATACCTGGAACGTTTGCCATTAAGCTATCATCTTCTGGGGCAACGATTTTGGGCATCAAATATTCCCTTACCTTTAATCTTGCCATGTAGTCGGCATTACCACCCAAGATAATATCCGTACCTCGTCCAGCCATATTGGTCGCAATGGTTACGGCGGTTTTACGTCCAGCTTGGGCAACGATTTCTGATTCCCGCTCTACGTTTTCGGGTTTAGCATTGAGTAGATTATGCTCGATCCCTCGTTGCTGTAGCAACTGAGAAATTAACTCTGATTTTTCGACGCTAGTCGTACCGACCAATACGGGACGACCTCTTTCATGCATATTAGCCGTGTCTTCAGCTACTGCTTGCCACTTACCAATTTCTTTTTTGTAAACGACATCGGAAAGATCTACTCGTTTGGAGGGTAGGTTAGTAGGAATAATTGTTACCTGTAAGTTATAGACCTTTTCAAATTCAGTTTCTTCTGTTTTCGCCGTACCAGTCATCCCCGCCAGGGTGGGATAGAGGAGGAAAAAGTTTTGATAGGTAATACTGGCTAAAGTTTGAGTTTCTTTTTGAATTGGTACGCCTTCTTTGGCTTCAATTGCCTGGTGTAAACCATCACTCCAACGTCTTCCTGCTAATACCCTACCCGTAAATTCATCGACGATAACCACTTCATCGTTGCGTACCATGTAGTTAACGTCTTTGGTAAACAATTCTTTAGCTTTAATCGCGTTGGAGATATAGTGCGCCCAAGGATTTTCAGGGTCGTATAAATCGCTTACCCCCAGAATTTCTTCTGCACGGGCAAAACCTTCATCGGTCATCAGGATATTACGCGCTTTTTCATCTACCTCATAGTCGCCGATCCCCTCTTCACCGTTTACATCTTCGTCGTAGTCTTCATCTTGTCTGACTAACTGTTCGGCTACCTGTGCTGCTAGAAGATATTTTTCTGTGGGACGTTCTACTTGTCCTGAAATGATTAGGGGAGTTCTAGCTTCGTCAATTAAAACTGAATCTACCTCGTCAATTACACAGTAGTTGAAGGGACGCTGAACCACTTCTTCCATCGAAACAGCCATGTTATCCCGCAAATAGTCAAAGCCTAACTCGCTGTTGGTGGTATAGGTAATATCACAGGCGTAGTTTTTCTTTCTTTCTTGAGGACTCATACCTGCTTGAATTAGCCCTACGGTTAAGCCCAAGAAACGGTGGACTTGTCCCATCCATTCTGCGTCTCTTCTTGCTAGGTAGTCGTTAACCGTGACCACGTGAACCCCTTTACCTGTCAAACCATTAAGATAAGCGGGAAGCGTACACACTAAGGTTTTACCTTCCCCAGTCTTCATCTCCGCGATTTGCCCTTTGTGTAATACTATGCCTCCAAGTAACTGCACGTCATAGTGACGCATTCCCAAGACTCGAATTGCAGCCTCTCTGACTACGGCAAAGGCTTCGGGCAAAATCTCTTCGAGAATTTCGTTTACTTCTTCATCGTTTTTGCCTTTAGCAATTTGCTCGCGAAATTCTGCTGTTTTAGCTTTTAGCTCTTCGTCAGACAGTTCTTTGATGTCTTCTTCCAGGAGGTTAATTTCTGCAACTAAAGGCTGGAATTTTTTTAGTTTGCGTGCATTAGGATCGCCTAGCAGTCTTTTCAGCATAGTAGTTTTTATGAATAGTCGGGATTTTTATCGATCTAATTATTTGCTTTCTAAGCTTCGATCGCTTAGTTAGTCAGCTGTCTTTAATATCATTTAATAATTCTATCATTTGCTCAGTTAGACAAGATTTAGGGATTTCTACCCATAAGCTAGGGAGTTCGGAGTTCATTGATTTAAGAACAGGTATTAAAGATATCAAAGACAATTTGAATCGTACAGGCGATCGCCACTAGGGTAATAATCACTAAGGAAGATAAGATAGTGCTGGCAAAGGCTAGAGCTAAAATAAAAGCTGCTGCACCCAAGCGATAAAAGGTGAGAATACGTTTGCATTTGGTTTGTCCTAGTTCGCAACTAGTCCAATGGAGATTGGAGAGAATCGCCATACATAATGCTACCGCCAGACAGAAGAGAATCTTTTCGCCACTAGCTGAATCGTGTTGTAAGCCGTGAATCATTTTTTCGACTCCCACTCCCGTTGCAGTTAAGCCGATCGCCAGGGGAAGATGGGAATATAGCCAGGTAAGAGCAATTTTCATTTTGCCTTTTCTCATCGCGTGAAGGGGAGATTCATCCACCGTATCAAAGTACATCCACCAGAAACTAAAGGCAATTGATAAACCCAACAAAGCGATCGCAATTCCCACGGGAGTCCATTCTCTCTCGGCTACACCACCGACTACGGCAACGATTGATTCTCCTAAAACGATAATGGTAAACAGTCCGATTCTTTCAGTAGTGTGGGACATATCAGGCGGGACTTTAGCTACTCTTTGTCCTGCTGTTAAGGGGGTGGCAAAATCAACAATTAATCCTAAACCCCAAAACAGAAACCGCCAGGGTAGAGGTATAAATACAGAAGCCAGCCAAAAGATAATGCTACCTGTAAAACCGATTCCATACCAGTTGGTTAATGGTCTTGCTTGAGGTACGTGATATCCCGCATGAAGATATTGACAGATCAATACCCCCCGAAAGGCAATATAGCTAAACGCAAAACCGACAGAGGTACTATCCAACCCATGATGAATATTAGCAGCCATGGTAGCTGCGATCGCCATTTGCAACAGCGTAATCAAACGATCTACTAAGCCATCGTTATCAAATCGCGTATCGTAAAAGGTAGCCCCCACCCAACACCACCAGACAGGCACAAACAGTACCGCCAGTTTCGCCAAACCTCTAAAGGTAAAGTCTTCATGAAAATTATGAGCTAATTGGGCGATCGCTACCACAAAAATCAAGTCAAAAAATAACTCTAACCAAGTTGCACTACGTTCCCCTTCTTCGCACTCTTCTCGCCGTAACTTTGGCGGTTGAAATATAGCTCTAGTCATTGGTCATTTGTCAGTTATTATTTACCAATTAATTTACCAGAACTATCAATTTTAGTTGACTAACGGATAATATTACTAAGCCAAGAAAAACACTAGCCACTAACTACTGTAGGGGCGATTTGCAAATCGCCCCTACTCAACCAATAATCTTACTTATGAAGTTTGACCCATCATGTATGCAATTATTTCTCCAGAAAAAATTGAGATTCCAGCAGGTTCGGTATTAAAAATACCTGGAACTTGGTCGGACTACGAAGCCTTATCTCGGCAATTGGGCGATCGCTCTATTCCCCGTCTCAAATATCGTCCTGGAGAAATTTGGTTAATGAGTCCTTTACCCGAACATGGTCGTAACGTCAGCTTACTGGCAGATATCGTCAAAGCAATGCTAGATCGTTTGAATAAAGAATATGAGTCATTTACTCCTATCACCATGAAATTACCCCAAACAAGCGGTATCGAACCAGATTATTGTTTCTATATTGATAATTGGCAATCTGCTGCGGGAAAGAAAAGAATTGATTGGTCAGTCGAACCCGCACCCGATCTGGTCATTGAAATCGATATTACCAGCTACACAGATATAAACGATTATCTACCCTATAAAGTCCCCGAAGTCTGGCTGTTTAAAAACGATCTGGTCACTATTTATTCTCTAGAAAGCGATCGATACACTGTTAAAAACCGTAGTCGTTTTTTCCCCAATCTTGCAGTTTTGGATTTAATTAATGACTGTTTCCAGTTTGCCAATCAGCGCAATACTAGTGCAGTAATACGGCAATTACGCCAGAAGTTAAACGCAAACTAAAACTAAAGTTAATAACCAAAATATTAAATAATTAAGAATTTAATGATAAACATCACTTCACATGATATTATTTACATAATGGGAAAGTATAGGCAAAGCTAACTTGCACCGTTCGAGCCTAATTACAGCAAGAGAAAACAACGCTACAGAATTAAAAGATTAAAAGCAAAAAACTTTGCCAATAAAACTATTCAGCCTTTTATCTGGCTTTAAGCAATAATTAACGAAACCAAGTAAACAACTTTCTTTGCTAGGGTCGAGATCGGGTTTTGCTAAGTTCAGACCAGAGAAAGAAACTAGAAAAAATTAGATTATGTTCCTAGGTTTTTCATTAAAGCATTAAATAACAATCGCCAACATTTTATGACGGTGGGCATTAGTAAATTATTTGGTCTTGCTGTAGAGATTTTGTCATGCCCACCCTACGTTTTTGGTGAATTAAACCAAAGTACTCAAATGCTGAATTAACTGTGGTGCTTGGTGAACTCCTTCTATTTTTTCGGCTGGTTGACCATTTTTGAATAAAACTAGAGTGGGTAAAGCTTCAATTTGATATTTAGATGCTAGATTAGGATATTTATCAGTGTCTATTTTGACTATCTGGAGGCGATCGCGTAAATGAACCCCCACCTGTTCTAAAATTGGAGCCATCATTTGGCAAGGGCCACACCAAGTTGCGTAAAAGTCTACCAAAACAGGAACATCAGTACTTGCCAATAAATCTTCAAAACTGGAAAATTGCTTTTTAACTGCCATGGCGATCGCTTTTTAAGTCTATAGATATTAGGTTGCCAAGAGAAAATTAGTCTTAGGGACTAGTTAGCTTATATGATAGCTAAGTTAACCAGAAGTCATGATAATTCTATTTAGTTTCTTAAGATAGGCAGGAGGAGCAGGTTATGGAGTTATTACCAGAGAGTTTACAGTATTTAAAAGATAAAGTAGCGATAGTCACTGGTGCTTCCAGGGGAATTGGTAAAGCAACAGCAAGAGAATTAGCTAGCCAGGGGGCAAAAGTTGTAGTTAACTACGCTCGTTCGAGTGATTCGGCAGAAGCGATAGTCAAAGAAATTACTAGCGCAGGAGGAGAAGCGATCGCTTTACAAGCAGATGTCTCTCAGGGCGAACAGGTAGATAATCTAATTAAAGTTACCCTAGATAAGTTTGGGCGCATTGATATTTTGGTTAACAATGCAGGAATTACCAAAGATACTTTGCTGCTGCGAATGAAACCCGAACAATGGCAAGCAGTGATCGATCTCAATTTAACTGGGGTATTTTTATGCACCAAAGCAGTTAGTAAACCGATGCTCAAACAACGCAGTGGCAGAATCATTAATATTGCTTCTGTAGCGGGACAAATGGGCAACCCAGGACAAGCCAACTACAGTGCAGCGAAAGCTGGAGTAATTGGCTTTACCAAAACCGTAGCTAAAGAGTTAGCAAATCGGGGTGTTACCGTTAACGCAGTTGCACCAGGATTTATTGCTACCGATATGACTGAGGATCTTAAGTCCGATAAGATTATCGATTTTATTCCCCTTGGACGTTATGGTACACCCGAAGAAGTTGCAGGAACAATTCGCTTTCTTGCTGCCGATCCCGCAGCGGCCTATATTACTGGTCAAGTGTTTAACGTCGATGGCGGAATGGTAATGGCTTAGGCAAGTTGAGTTTGGAATTCGGATTTAATAGTTTTGTTTACCAATTATCAATTGCTACTGGTAGTTCTTTGATTCGTCGGGCTAAATCTTCGGCAGATTCTGGGTTGTTGTATAGCACCATGGTGGTAGTTTCGTTTTGTTGGAAACCGATGCGTTCGTAAAAACTTTGTTGATGGGTAGTGGTTAAGTAGACTCTTTCTACTCTGCTGACTAAAGGATGGGATAAAACAGTTTGTACTAGCTTGCGACCTAAACCCACTCCTTGATAGTCAGGATGAACCACTACATCCCAGATAGCAGCACGGTAAATACCATCAGAAGTCGCTCTGGCAAAACCGATCGCGCATTCGCCATCCCAAACTGTAACTACGGGATTACTATTGGCGATCGCAATTTTTAGTTCGTCGATATTTCGTTCTTTGGCCCAAAAAGCAGTTTTTGTTAATAAGCCTTGTAATTGCTGAAAATCTACTTTTGATTTATCAATACAGAACTGAATATGACTACAATCCATTATGTTAACCTCTCATTTAAATTATCTAAAGGGAATTTGAATTATCCATCAAGATTACCTCGATCTATTTTTTCTAAGTGCGATCGAAAACATTAACTGTCGTTAACAGATATTTTTAAATCTTACTGTTATATTTGCAACTTTTTACCTAAAAATCTACATTTTTTGTGGTTATTTCCTGACATTTTCCATCCAAAAAACAATCAACAATAGATAACAAACAAATGATTACTATTGCCTTACCAAAAGGCGCATTACTTAAAGACAGCATCGAACTGTTTCGCAATCTAGGTTTAGATTTTAGTGCCTTTTTAGATAAAACCAATCGTCAACTACAGATTAACGATCCGACTAATACCGCCAGAGGATTATTAGTCAGGGCGCAAGATGTACCTGTATATGTAGAATACGGTCAAGCGCAACTAGGAGTAGTGGGTTATGATGTTTTGCGCGAAAAACAACCAGAAGTTGCTAATTTGGTCGATCTTAAGTTCGGCTATTGTCGTCTGTCGGTAGCAGTACCAAAAAGCAGTTCTTATCGTAGTTCGGTGGAATTACCACCACACGGTAGAGTCGCATCTAAGTTTGTCAACTGTGCCAAAGAACATTTTGACAGTATCGATTTACCCGTAGAAATCGTCCCTTTATCGGGTTCGGTCGAATTGGGGCCAATTACGGGAATGTCTGAGGCGATCGTCGATCTGGTTTCTACGGGCAAAACTCTAAAGGAAAATGGTTTGATTGAGATAGATGTACTTTATGAAAGTAGTGCTAGACTAATTGCCCACCCTCTAAGCTATCGTTTCAATCGTGACAACATTAATGACTTGGTAGCAAAGCTAAGTCAGAAATTATAGTCGTTACTCAAGTACCCTTACTCTTGATTTGTTGTCATAATTTGAATAAAAGACTCAATACAAATTATAAGTAAAAGCCAATGGCTAGTAGCTGAAGGCTAATAGCTAATACATCACAGATATTCTCTGTTTTCAGTAAAAATCAAAATTATGACGATCGCTTCTACCAAGCCAGACAAAATTAACCATCGAGATAATGATTGGCGGTTATTTCTCAAACTCATCCCATATACTCGCCAAAGCAGAAAGACATTAGTAATTAGTTTGATCTTGCTTGTTCCTTTAGCAGTGGCTGGTTCAATTCAACCTTTAATTATCGGTCAAGCAATATCTCTACTCAAAGAAGAACCTGTTTGGGGGTTTTTAAGTGGGGGATCGCTAACACGGGGAATTAACCTCTTGGCGGGTTTGTTACTATTTACAGTCTTGATTAGACTGATGTTTGCTTCCGCACAAGGCTATTTAGTACAAAAAATCGGACAAGAAATTACTGCTGAAGTTCGTCAAGATCTTTTTACTCACGTAACTTCTTTAGCATCGAGCTTTTTCGATCGCACTCCCGTCGGAAAGTTAATTACTCGTATTGCTAGTGATGTAGAAGCCTTGGGAAATGTCTTTGCTAGTGGTGCGGTAGGAGTAGTCAGCGATTTTGTCTCCATTGTGGCAATTGTGGTGATGATCTATCTGACTGACTGGAAACTAGCGTCTATTTTGGTGTCGATGCTGATTCCCGTGACAGTATTAATTATCTATTTCCAGCAACAATATCGCAAAGCTAACTATAAAGCTAGAGAGGAACTTTCAAAGCTCAATTCCATGCTGCAAGAAAATATTGCAGGAATTAACATCGTCCAGCTATTTCGGCGAGAGCAATATAATGGCGAGATGTATCGCTCGATTAACGAACGCTACCGCACAGAAGTCGATAAAACTATTTTTCATGATTCGGCGGTATCGGCGACGTTAGAATGGATTGCTTTAGTGGCGATCGCTGCCGTACTCTGGATAGGTGGTGTTTTTGTCTTGCGAGATACTATGCAATATGGAGAGTTAACCGCCTTCATTCTCTACGCACAGAGGTTATTTAATCCCCTGCGTCAGTTTGCGGATAAATTTACCATGTTTCAGTCTGGTTTTACGGCGATCGAGAGAATCACGGAATTATTAAATGAACCGATAGAAATTAGAGATAAAGTAATCTCCATAGCTGAAGGACATCGTACTTTATTGACTAGCGATGCCGATAGCGATAAAACTGGTGAAATTCGCTTTGAAAACGTCTGGTTTGGTTATAAAAGTGATGAGTATGTAATTAAAAACCTGGACTTTACAATTAAGCCAGGGGAAAAAGTTGCTTTAGTTGGCCCTACAGGTGCGGGAAAAAGTTCGATTATTCGTTTGCTGTGTCGTCTTTACGAACCAAATAAAGGCAGAATTTTAGTAGATGGAATCGATATCAGAGATATTCCTCAAGCGGATCTACGTCGTTATATTGGCGTGATTTTACAAGAAAGCTTTTTGTTTGCGGGAGACGTTAAGCGTAACATTACCTTGGGAGATAATTATTCTCTCGAAGAAGTAAAACAAGCAGCCAAATTAGTTAATATCGATCGCTTTATTGAAGATTTACCCGATGGTTATAACACGGTGCTGCGAGAGAGAGGAACGAATCTTTCTGGGGGACAAAAACAACTTTTGGCTTTTGCGCGGGTAGCTATTCGCAATCCTCATGTTTTAGTCTTAGATGAGGCTACTTCTAGTCTTGATGTCTCCACTGAAGCTTTAATTCAAGAAGCTTTGGAACATTTATTAGTTAATCGCACGGCAATTATTATTGCTCACCGTCTCTCTACTATCCGTAATGTGGATAAGATTTTAGTTTTGAAACGGGGTGAATTAGTAGAAGCTGGTAGCCACGAAGAATTATTGAATGCAGAAGGTTTATACGCCAGTCTGTATAGATTACAAATGCTTGGCAATTAAGTAGCTCCACCTTATACCATTTCTCATGATTTAGCTAGATAGATCATTTTTGAAATTTTGAAATGTAGGTTGGGTTGAGGCACGTACGCGCAAGCGTTCTCGAAGAGTAACCCAACGACTATAAGCTATGGAAGGGTTTCACTGTCGTTCTACCCAACCTACCAAGTCGACCGTTCACTTTTGAGAAGTGGTATTATTAAACATCAAATAAATTATGTTTGTAGTAATGAGCGCGAGAGAGGCTTCCGTCTAGGAAGCATACGGACGGCTTAAATGAGCGAAGACGCTTCGCCCATCGCGTCCTCCTCTAATCGCGCTGTTGGCTTTAGCCATGGCGATCGCTCCATTTTTACCCCCTAGACCCTAAAGGGTAAGAGCTTTGCGGGAGCTTGCATCCCGCAACTACATGCGGGCTAGCCCTTTGTCTTACTTCGTCAACTACAAACTTTATTTAAGTGGAGGTACTTAAGTAACCTAAAATTGATATTGACCCCTAATATCATTTAAGTTTTTGACTAAGACACATTTATTCTTTTTAGTTATTAGTTCGGAGTTATCTACCCCTATTCTTCGTTCCTTGTTCCTTGTTCCTTTTCCTTCCCCTTACCGAACAGTATTGGGGCTGCTTCAATATCGCCTTCTCGACTAAGTGCAGACAAATCCTTTATGACTCCTGCTATACTACTTGTTGCTTATCAATACTCCTGGTTCTTTTTGAATGGGCAGCACATCTAAAATATCAGTTTGAGAACAATACTTCAAATCTGCGTCGAGGTTTAGTTTTAAAAGACGTTGTCCGTGACTGCATTGACGAAAAACATTGAGCAAATTATCTTTCCACTGCTCGTAAAGAGCGATCGCCCCGATCGTCTCATCGTTACCAAATAAATCTATAGTCGAACTATCACTTTGTTGAAAAATTGACTGAGCGATCGCCCCCGCACAGGCAGTATCTTCTACAGAATAGTCTCCTTGCCAACCAGAGCCTACCATCCAGACAGTTTCTGGCTGGGTTTCCAATAAATAATTTACCGCTGCGCGACGATTTATTTGGGCTGCGGTAATTACCTGGGGAGATTTTTCTACTTTTTGTAAAGCGCGAGTGCCATTGGTGGTAGTCAGAAACAATCGTTTATTTTTCACTACCTCTGAGGTACAGGCAAGAGGGGAATTACCCAAATCAAAACCCTCTACTTTCTCTCCGCCTCGTTCTCCTGCTCGAATTCGCTTTTCTGACGACCACAAATCTGATTGACGCATCAGTTCTTCTATGTTACTAAATGCTTGGACTGCTTCTGCACCTGCCTCAAGAGCAGTGGCAATAGTAGTAGTTGCTCTTAGGACATCAATGACTACCGCACAGTCTGGTAGTAGGTCTGTTGGTGTACTCTCAGGAGTATGATAAACAAATAGTTTCACGCTGGCACAATTATATATACAGTCAATAAATCAAAACTTACGCAATTATACGTCAATTTGTTATCTACCAAAGATAGTATTTAAGTTAATAGGTAATTCGACGTAGTTTGAACCACAAGATTTATAGTTACTTGGAGTCAGGATGTTTATATTTCGACCTTTTATCCTCTAAACCATATTTCCTTTAGGAGCTAAATTATGAACAGTGGCGATTATCAACTAAGTTCCAGACATTATTCAAATCTAAGCAGATTATTACTAAAAAACAGATATGTTGCTTGGCTATCGATCGCATTGACTATTATTATTGCCCACAAGATGGCACTACAGACACAACCAGCTTTAGCTCAAGTCAAGATCGCGCAATCACTTTCTCTGGATAAAAATATCATTTACGTCAATCCTAAGACTGGGGATGATTCGCAAAATGGTCAAAAATTATCTCCCCTCAAGACTATTACTCAAGCACTAAAGATAGCCTCGGATGGCACTACAATTAAACTAGCATTAGGAACCTATAGCGAAGAGACAGGAGAAACTTTTCCTTTAGTTATTAAAAATAAAATTACTCTCAAGGGCAATGCCGAAAGCCAGGGGCATAAAATCGTCATTAAAGGTGGCGGAAATTTTGTCAGTCCCACTGGCGCAGGGCAAAATGTAGCGATCGCCGCTTTAAGAGATGCTGAGGGAATTATCGGCGTGACGGTGACTAACGAACACTCACGGGGACATGGTATCTGGATCGAGTCGTCTAGTCCTAATATAGTTAGCAATACTTTGACTCGTAATGGTAATACGGGAGTCTCAGTCAATGGCAATAGTTCGCCCCTGGTTGAAAATAATTATTTCTACAATAATTCAGGTAATGGTTTGTTAGTCTATGGCACTTCTCAACCCGAAGTAATT
Organism: Pleurocapsa sp. MO_226.B13; assembly: GCA_030064795.1. Next base: position 26,891 of record JASJEI010000003.1, read on the forward strand.
GAAAATACCTTTGAACAAACAGGCTTTGGGGTTAGTCTGGTTCAAAATGCTGCCCCTACCCTCACCAGCAATCATTTTGATAGCAATCGGATTGGTATTATCCTTGAAGGCGACTCTCAAGCTGTCTTGCGAAATAATGAAATCATTAATTCCGCAGAATCTGGCTTGACGGCGATCGCCAATAGCCGTGTTGACTTGGGTACTGAAGCCGAACCTGGCAAGAATATCTTTCGCAGTAACCAAAAACTTGACATTCACAACGCCACCGATCGTCAAATAGTGGCAGTTGGTACAGAAATTAATGGCAATATAGAAGGTGATGTTAACTTCGATCGCGGAGAATTTATCGCCGAAGCCGACACCAATAAAGATTTACCTCCCTTACTTCCTCCGTTAGATAATAACCCGCCACCTAGACCAGATCTACCGCCTGCTACTCCCAGCGAAACTTCTTCTGTACCATCTCCTCCACCGCCTCCCGAAAAAAACACTAACAAAGAACTAGTGTTTACCGCTCCCTCTAGTTCTGATGTTTCAACTCCCGAACCCGAACCCGTACCTTTTTTACCGCAAATCAATAACTCGGCGATAAGTTCCAATAGTTCGCAAATCAGTAGCTTATCCGATGTTTTAGGTTCACCTGGTGCTGCGGTTAAATATAAAGTCCTCGTCGAAGCTGAAGACGATTACGATCAAAAAGAAGTGCGATCGCTTTATCCCCAAGCTTTTGCGACGGTATATCAAGGAAAATCAGTATTGCAGGTAGGTGCATTCAACAACTGGGACAAAGCCAAACAAGCACAGCGATCGCTCGAAGGTTTGGGGTTAGATACTCATATTTTGGAATAGATAAATCTACCTATTCGGTTAATTTTTCACCTTGATTAATTCTCAAATCTAGCGGACATACTTTCAAACAACTTGTATATTATGTCCGCTTTATGCCATCATGGAATTATCCAATTAAGGAGAATTTCTGTTTGGGGAGAATTGAAGAGTTTAGTCTAAAAGGGTTACAGGCATTCTTTCGTTCTAGTGACCATCACCCCCCACATTTCCACGTTAAAAAATCTGGAAGGTGGGAGATTAGGGTGTATATACTGACCTCATCAAAAAACGGCTTAGATTACTCGTTTAAATTTCCTAAAAACAAGTCAGTAACTCTTACCTCAAAAGAAGCAAAAGCCATACTCGATTTTGTTATCAGCAATAGAGAAAAGCTTCTACTCGATTGGTCAACTCAAGTATGTGTCAAGGAGAAGATGAAGTAATGAGCCTTAATACTAAAACCAACCCCAACTCGATCGATAAACAAATAAACTCTTCGGCTACAAAATTTTTAAATCTCAATCGTTTGAGAAGCGAAACTATTAAAAACAACTACACTAACTCCGAACTAGATTTAATTTACCTAGAAAACTCTGCAATTCTTCAGGTGAAGCAACCAAACCAGCCTGTAGAAACATATTATGGTTTCGATCTTCAAGCAGCCCAAAGAATTAAATCAGCTTGGGAGTGGGAGGCAGAAGCTGAATTAATAGCGATCGCGTCTGTATCGGATGATTCACTAGTGGTTATGGGATGCGATTTAAAAACCTGGGAAATACCTTTTAGTTCCCTTCCCTGTTTAGATCGAGTCCCCCAATCAAAAAGAGGTAATTTTAAGCTTGATGAAGATGGCAGTTATCTTTACTGGGAGTGCGCCGATCTTCATGTCGATCTAGAAGATATCAAAGCTGCCGTCGATCCAGAATTTAAAGAGCAACTTCTAATCAAAAAACTAGAGTATGGTAAATCCTTCGGCAAGGCGATCGCTGCTGTTCGAAAAGCTCACCAACTAAATCAAGATCGAATTGATGGTATTTCAGCCAGACACCTAAGAAGAATTGAAAACGAAGGATATCAACCCTCTTTGGATGCTTTGAAAAAACTCTCAGTAGCTCATAAGCTAGATTTGGAGAATTACCTAGCCGAAGTAAATCAATTTCTCTTCAACACCGAACCTTAGTCTATAATCTATCATATTGTTTCTCTGAAATAGGCTCTGGAACTTTTTCGCCATTTTCTTCCATATCTTCAACTATACTTTTTACCAGATCGGTAATACCGTTTAAAGCAGCAATACGATTTTCATCGAGATAGGACAAACTGGGATATTCAGTACATAGACCAACAAATTCTTCATCCTCCTTTGACCAGATGACTGTATAGCTGTAGTGTTCGTGATTAACCATCGTCTATATCCTCTATTTTGACGATCGCTTTTTTGATAATTTCATACCTCTTATTTTAGAGTGCTGTATCTAGAGAGATTTTTTTTGAGCAGGTGCGATCGCGATCGCAGTGGTTCTGGGTACTCTAAGTAATACTTATGCCGAGGTCTTTTTTGTGCCTGGTTGATGTATTTATATATGTTTTAGTTTTATATGAAACTGTTATTGTTAAGAGTCCTACTACAACGTCGTGCCAAAGACGAAGGCTTTACCCTGCCGATGGTAATTGCCTTGGGTTTGGTAATGATCTTGTTGGGTGCAGTAAATATTACTAGTGCCAATGAAGAAAATTTAAATGCAATTATCAAAAATTCTCGTTCTGATGCCTTGGCAATTGCAGAAGTTGGTGTTGCACGATATCGGGAATTACTAGATAAAAATAGGATTCTAGCACTTTATGATGCAGATACTACTACAAATAGTTGGGCGAATTTACCTGATTCAACTACAGATTTTGCTGAATTTTGTGAAGGAAATATTGCAGATTTTTATCCTGGAACATCCAATAATGTAACTATATCCGAAGATGGTCAAGACTTAAATAATGATAGCGATACAAATGATACTTTTAGTACGGCAACTGATTCTTTTCCTACTGGTTCTTATTCTTTAGTTTCCTATGATTACAGTAATGCTGATGGTGTTTTTGATATGATTGATGATTCAGTCAATAATAATGCAACAGGAAGATTAACTGTAAAAGGGACAACTCCTGATGGTGATGGAGAAGCACAGATACAAGTCGATATACCTATTCGTATCAATTTAGAAGATATGAATAATATTGCTCCTGCTTTGTGGATCAATAATAATGCAATAACAGCAGCTAATTTAGGTACTTTAGATATAGATGACGGCAATCTAGTTATTAGAGACCGAGCTTTAACCGCTACTGGCAGTGAAGCAGATGGATGTAAAGACTTTTCGAGTTTAGAGACTGCTGACAGAACAGTAATCAGCGATCCTCGTGACATTCCTTCAATTCAACAAGTTATCACAGATGTAACCAATGCAAGTAATGTTGCAGCTGGAGATCAAACTAACCCCATCCCTACTGCTAGTGGTAATGAGATTCTCTTTGGTACTCGTAACGATGATGCCTATAATCCAGATGTAGATCCAGCAACTTTCGATCCTGATAATAGTAGTGGGGACTGTAGCAATATTAGATTGTGTCGCTATTATTACGATCCCAATGGAATAAACTACACAGACATAGATCTATTAACTGACGGCATTGCCAATACAACTTTGTTGGTTAATGGATCTATATCCATAACTGCTTCGACGAGAGATGTAAATATTGGCAGTACTAGTAGTATCAGTAGTTCTGATGCTTTTGAAATTTATGTTAATGGTAATAACAATATTACTATTGACACGGGTACTGGGAATACCATAAATATTAATGCATTTATTCATGCTCCCAATAGTACTTTAACAATTACTGGGTCAGGAACAGTAAATATAAATGGTTCAGTTTGGGTTAATGACTTTGTAAATACGACAGCTACTGTGAACATAACCCCAGACGATAGCAGTATAAACTCTACAACATCAGATAAAGCTTACAACTTTTACACTACAACAGACAGCAGAACTGCAAAACCATTGACAGGAAGTCCCACAAACTGGAAAACAGGGGAGGTAAATTAAACTGTGATGAAAACATTTTTGCAATTAAGAAAAATTACTCAGAAAAAAGAACAAGGGTTTATTACTCTGGAAATTATTGTCTCTCTTTTAATCGCTTTAGCATTTGTTGCTGTATCTATGCAAAGCCTAGTTTATGCAATGGCAATGAAAGTCCAGGCACAAGAAAAACAAAGAGCAAACCAACTGATCCAAGAAGATATTGAACGAATTAATCAATTAGGTAGTACAGCGTTAACTCCAGCAGCACCAGCAGCAGGAGATCCAATGCCTCCTACTCCTGTATGCAATCCAGTTGCTACCGCAGCAGATGCCTCAACAACTCCAGCGACTCCAGCCTATACAGCCTACCAAAATAGCTATGCTAACGCACTATGGACAGCTATTAATGCGACAGGAACTCAAACAAAAAATCTTTTGGAAAAGATCGACAGTTCTGACGGTTCGGTCGATACAGGTGGTAAAGAAATAGCTTTGCGACGTTTTCATATTAGCAGTACTAACACTAACAGCGAAGCTCCTCATAGAACTCTAAAAGTTGGATATCAAGTATGGGACTGGGATGGTACTAATTATGTCGATAGTGATGGAACAGCTTTAGCTGCTGGAGATGAGCCAATTGCAGAAACTTATGTGGAGATAATACCTGATGTTGCTTTACAGTGTCCGTAAATTAGATAAAGGCTTTACGCTTTTAGAAATGATTACTGTCGTAATTATTGTAGGTGTTATTGCTGCGATCGCTGCTCCTAATTTTTTAGGTTTACTAAATCGTAATCGCGTTAATGAAGCAATCAGACAAATTGAAGGTGGATTGAAAGAAGCTCAAAAACAAGCTATTCGCAGTGGTAAACAATGTACTGTTAACATTAACGCAAATGGTCTTTCTAACCCTATGGCTGCTGGTGTAGATGGTTGTTTATTAAACAACAGAGTTGTAAACAATCTGGTCACTTTGAACTCGAATAGAACAGCTATAATATTTTCAGGAAAAGGAAATATTACTATTGATAATGCTACCGGAAATCCTAGACCAGTTCTGGTAGCTTTTATGGCTAATGGTACAGATAAACAAAGTTGTGTAGTTATTCAAAATACTTTAGGTTCTATGAGAACAGGAGAGTATACTGGAGATCCTTCTGCACTTGGCAATAACTCCTCTGATAATTGTCAGTAAACCACCAATAGAGTTTGATATTAACCAATTATCAAATTAACAAAATTAGTAATGCTAGAACAAATTAAAAAAAGCGATCGCGGTTTTACTTTAATTGAACTAATGGTAGTTCTTATTATTGTTGGTGTTATTGCTGCAATTGCTTCGCCCGTTTTTATTGGTCTTCTTAGTCGTAATAGAGTAAACGATGCTTTGCAGCAATTATTAGGTGCAATAAATGAAGCTCAAACCCTTGCTATGCAACAGGGTAGGACATGCACAATTAATTTCAATACTACTAACAATCGTATTAGTGCTAATTCTACCAATTGTCTATTAAAAGAACGAAATCTTAATTCTGAAATATCGATCAGAACTAACCTTCGAGGAGCAATACCTAATATCTCCTTTTCACATAAAGGTAGCACTACCAGAATGGGAACTATTGTTTTATCATCAAATAATACTGATTTACAAAAATGCTTTGTAATTTCTCTTGGCACGGGTATTAAGAGAACTGGAAACTATACTGGAAGTAATACAGGTTCAGTTTCTTACAGTAGTTGTCAACCTAATTAAGATAATCAATATTTCATTCATAGTAAAATTGCTGTCATGATGTTATTCTTCACGACAGCAATTTTCGTTTAAGATTACAAACATACTAATAGATGTATGTCTATGTTTTATTTTATGGAGTTGAACTAGGACAGCTACCCGTGAAACACCCAGGATCGAATTTCTTAGCAAAAATATCAGACGTAACAATAAAGATATTATCTTGCAAATCAAATCCAGGATTAGGATTACCGCCTATAGTTGCATCGGTCTGACCTACTTCAAAAGCAAGAATGCGTTGATCTTCTCCCAGAATCTTAATAGTTGGATCTGATGAAGTTTCAGGAATTATAAATTCTGTTGCTGGATCGTTTGGATCGTCACCAGGGTTTTTTACTTCTGCCAGTTTTTGGTCGTATAGAAATTTCCCTAAAGTAGGCTGATCGTTAGCATCAGAGAGATCTCCGTCGTTATTTTCATCAAAACCGCCATACATAGGAACATCACTACCTCGCTTGAGAAACTGTACGCCTGGTTTTGTACTATCTACTTGTGGAACGTTATAGTCAGTACCATCTCTATCGCCATTGAAAGTAACAGGATCGCCAAAGTCAATCGTATAAGATATTTTTACGTCATATTTACTCAGAGGCTCTGTTCCATCTGTAGGTATAGGATTGTTGCTTCCGTCTAACTCATGTGCGCTAGTACTACTATCCCACCGATAATCATTTCCTCTACTTGTACAATCTATTGCACCAAAAGGACTGGATGTAATTGTTAATGGTTTAGTTGGATCGACTGCTATTGGCTGAGGTTGTCTACTCGGATCCCTAATCCACTTAATCGTATCATCAGGATTAGAAGAATCGCTACCAAAATCAGTTCGCATTTGCCAAGAATCACTGGTACTACAGTGATATGGTCCACCTATATCTTCAAAGTCCCAGGTAATTGAAGAAAAGTTATTAACTCTATTTGGTAGTGCAGTTCTAGCTCTAGCTACGACTCTTGTATCGGCAGTATATGTATCGTCATTTCCAGTTGCCGTATCGGTTTCTCCAGTCAAATATAGTTGCGCTGTATTTGTTCCACTAATACAGGCATGAAAACCTGTTGCAGCAGTTGATAACTCTGCCCCAGTTAAAGTAGGTGCTGTACCTGTCAATAAAGGTGGTGTCAGTGTTTCTCCAGCAGCACAGGGGGAAGCAGCTATATGTGTATCGTCAATACCATCTATTAATGCTTCTTCTGACCATGCACCAGTACCATATGTTCCATCAGCATTAAGAGGAGGTCCCCAGCGATATAGAACTGAAGGACCTTCCCAATTAGTACCAGAAGCGCTTTTTAAAAAATATATAATTCTTTCTGGAGTTCCAGCATTTCCATCAGTGTCTAAAGTATCACTACTGCTTACTTCAGGTATATCCAAAGCAAAAACTATCTTCTTCTGAGTATCAGTATCGCTATTAAATGTACCAGTAGCGGAATCGATATTAGTATTCGATACTTTAAACGCAGTAGTACCAGGAGCAGTAGAGGTAGTAATTCTAGCATTGGCAAGATCTGTTTCGATAGTACTAGCTCGTCTTACTTCATCAGAAATAAAATCTAAAGCACGAGAAGTTTCATTTCTTACTGCGACTTTAGAAGTTTCGCTTTCCGTAGTTCTCAACACCTGCACTAAACCAAAACCTAATGCACCGACCACAAAAATACTCATAATCAAGCCAACAAGTAGCTCGGTTAGAGTAAAACCAGAATTGGATTTGAATTTGTTTTTTTTTAAAAGTTTTTGAAACTCTTTATTCTTCATTTTGAGAAAAGTTTTTGTATATAAAACTAAAAATATATTTAGTATTTGAGCGAATCACAGTCAGCGAAGTAAAAATGATTTAATATTGCCGATAGTTGTCGCCATTTATACTATTACTGTTCAAATATACTGAGAAAAATTAAAGAGTGTAAATTGGTAAACACACTGATTTTCAGATGAAGCGCAGATAAAGATCGGGTAAATTATATTAGGTTCAGTTTGACAGTTAAATATTTTGAATTGGGGAATTAGGGAGTAATTTTATTAAACTTAAATTACCGACGGGAGATGATGCGAATATTTTCTCGATAATTTTGAGGGCGATAAATGCTCAAATATTGTGGCGCGATCGCATTTTTTTACCCTTGAAAATTAGAGAAATTTAATTCCTGAATAAGCTAATATTGCTTTATCCTCGGTCATAATCATCAGATCGTGTTGTAAAGATTGAGCCATAATTTAGACGGTCAAATGGATCTCGATGCAATAGAGGAAGATTAATTAACCAAGCAATACTATTTTCATTTACAGTCAGAGTTTTGATTAAGTGTTCTCTCCTTTGCATTGGTAGATAGATTTCGGGAGAACTAGGAAAATTAAGTTTGCCGACTTGATATTTAATAACACATTCCCAAATAGAGACGACGCTTAGAAATTTCTCATTGTTAGGATTTTGAATTGCTTGACGATATTCTTCCGATAAACGCTCATTGTCATGGATAAGCCAAAGAAAAATATGAGTGTCTAAAAGTAGCTTCATTGAGGGTTATTAAACAAATCTAAAATTTCATCGGGTAAGGGATCGTTAAAGTCATCTGGAACAGTGAACTCTCCTTTAGCTAGCCCTATGGGTAGTGATTTGTTGTGTCGGCGGTAAAACTCGACAATTCTATCTATATCTTCATTGGTTACGGGAGGGTATGGAAGATTCGCTTCCTCTTCCTCCATGAGTTCTTCTTTGTGTTCGGTTTTTATAGCCTGTTGTTTATACTCTAGAAATTCTACAAATTGACATACCGAGTTAAGCTGTTCGGGAGATAAATTATTTAACTTACGATCTAATTCTTCTCTAATCTTGCTCATAACTCTAAAATCTCAGGAATTTCTGATTTTAACTAAATTGTATCGTGGCGCAACGCTCTAGCTGCTCAAATCAAATCAATTAAAAGTCCCCCAGAATTAGAGGATTTAGGGGGCTTAAATTAATAAAGTTCATTGAAAAAATTATAAATATCCTTCAACCAAAATATCTGAGTCGATCGCCCGAATTTCAACATCTTTTAATTGCAAAGCGTCGCTCATCAAAGTTAAACCCAAGTCACCGATGGGGGATGGTGCGGAAGTGCCACCAACGATTTTGGGGGCGATAAATGCCATGACTTTTTGAACTGTACCATCGGCGATCGCACTAGCTGCTAAAGTTCCACCACATTCCCACAATATTTTGGCTCTTCCTTGTTGATACAGGTGTTCCATAACTATTTTTGGAGTGAGTGCAGCAATGGTAATAATATTGACTTGTTTATCGAGTAGTTTTTTTTGCAGTGCAGGATTAGCATTTGTCTCTGTAAAAATTGTGGTTGGTGCAATATCTGTATTCCAGAGGTTACATTCATTGGGCAAGTCAAGACTACGACTCATCACTACTCTGAGGGGGTTATGTTCTGTCACACCGTGAGTAGTTAAATTGGGATTATCTTTGCGTACTGTATTCCCCCCAATAATTACTGCATCACAGGTACTTCTTACCTGATGTACCAGATGGCGAGAAGCTTTTCCCGTTACCCAAGCACTATGTCCAGTAGTTGCTGCGATTTTGCCGTCTAAAGTCATGGCATATTTAAGAATGCCAAAAGGCTGTTTTTTGGTTACGCGATGAATAAAGGCTTCATTTAGTTGACGACAGGCTGCTTCTTCTACACCCACGATTACTTCTATCCCTGCATCCCTAAGTTTTTTGATTCCTTCCCCAGCAACAAGAGGATTGGGATCTACTATTCCCGTAACTACTTTCGCCACCCCAGCTTTAATTAAGGCTTCGGAACAAGGAGGTGTTCGACCATAATGATTACAGGGTTCTAAATTGACATAAACTGTTGCGCCTTTGGCTTTTTCTCCTGCATCTCGTAGCGCGAATACTTCTGCATGGGGTTGTCCTACTTCTGGGTGAAAGCCCTCGCCAACAATTTCACTATCTTTGACTATTACCGATCCTACTAGGGGGTTGGGTGAAGTTTTTCCCGCTGCGCCTTGGGCTAACTGCAAACATCTTTGCATCATCCGAACATCAAAATCTGTCCCTATCCGTTCGTTATTCATAGTTAATAGTTAATTTAGAGCGATACTTGATATTATTCTCTTTAATACTCATTTATAAAAAGCTAATAGCTAATAGCTAACCACTAATAGCTAGGAACAGAATTATCATCAGTTTTTACTTTAAATCAACAGCGAGCTAATGGCAGTTTATCAGAATCGAGAGGCATTTATTCCCTTTAGTCGTCAAGAAATTATTGAACTTTGTCTTGCCGACGGTAAAATTGCTCCTAGCGAGCGACAAAGCTTTCGCGATTTTTGTAATATTTTGGCAGCTTATTATCATTTTAAACTACATCGATCGCTTGAAGTTTTAAAGACTAACTTTGTTCCCTTCGATCCCGATCGCGATGGCCAAAAAAGACTAATTAATTTAAATGAAGATTTAAGTCTTCAGCAACAGGAAGATGATTTAATTGATACTTTTACGGCTATTTTAAAACAAGCTAATTATCGTTCTATTTCTAAGAAGAGTTTGGATAAAACTTTAGCCGATGCTTCTATTTTTGATTTAAAGACAGAAGTTGATTTTGATGATTTTGAACGAATGATTTGTTTTTGTCGTGGTAATGATAAGGACAAGATTACCATAAAAAAATGGCTATTTCAAACTATCGAGGAAGAAATTGAAGTTTATCAGCGGGTAGTATTATTAATTAAGTTCAAAGAAGAGCAGCATTTTAAAGATAAACCTGTAGCAGATGAAGAATTAAACTTTAAACCAGGTAAAATTTATCTTTATCTCTACAAAAATTTATCTAAATTAGACCTAGAATTTATTTTTCCTAATATCCAAATGAGCATGAACTGGAAGGATAAATTACTATTTGGCATTCCCGCGATCGGTGCAGCTATTCCTTTGATTCTAAGAGTACTACCTCAGATAATTTTAATCGTAGGTGTATTAATTTATTTAACTCTAGGACATCAACCAATCGATGAGTTAGAAGTACGGGAAGAAGATGTTAGAAACATTACTCCTTTATTGGTTGCCGTCTTGTCTTTAGTCGTAACTTTAGGTGGATTTGCTTTTAAGCAATATACCAGCTATAAAAATAAGCAAATTAAATTTCAAAAAAGCGTTACCGAAACTCTTTTTTATCGTAACTTGGCTAACAATACTGGCGTTTTCCAATATTTAATCGATGCAGCCGAAGAGGAAGAATGTAAAGAAATTATCTTAGTTTACTATCATCTCTTAACTAGCGAACAACCCCTGACAGCATCGCAACTAGACGATCGCATTGAAATCTGGATGAAGGAACATTTTCAGGTCACAATCGATTTTGATATTGAAAAGCCTTTGGCTAATCTCGAAGCAATTAAAGCTGAAATTAAACATAGCGAGGGGAATACCTATGCTAAAAAACAAGTAAGACTGTTGAGTCGCGATCGCTATGCCTCCTCTTGTCAAGTACTATCTATAAAAGAAGCCAAACAAGTGATGGATTATGTTTGGGATAATATCTTTCAATATTAAATTACACCATCAGCGATCTGAATCACTATAGGAATAACTAAAAGAAGCTAGGCTAGTCAATAAGTATCTGTGTTACAAAAAGCGACAATTATCTAGTACTAATTTGGCAGGGTAACTAGTTATATTCAGATTTAAGATGAAAAAATTATTAAGCTTGATTTTATGGACAGCAGTATATAACTCTATTGCTATTGGCGTTCGGGCAGAGGACAATTCTACCTGTTTTATGCTTGATGCCGATGGTAAGCCAATGAATCTGGGTTTTCTCTGCCAACAATCACAACCGAAGCGCGATCGCTTTAACTGGGAAACTCCTCAAAGATCTGAAGCATTAAATACCCCTGGGGTTGAGATCGTACCAATTAAAAGTAGACGTTCTGGTATTCCTGTAATTGATGTCAAGTTCAACGATCGCTATGTATTTGAAATGATGCTGGATACTGGTGCTAGCGGGGTAGTGATTACGGAACAAATGGCAAAAGCACTAAAAGTTAAGCACCATGAAGATGTTTGGGTATCTACTCCTAGCAGCAATGCTTTCAAAATGTCCTCTGGTTATGTTTACTCGGTTGGGGTAGGAGGACTAACCCAGAAAAATATTCGCGTTATTACTTCTCCTTCGATGGGCATGGGTTTGCTAGGGCAAAGTTTTTTTGGTCGCTACGATTTGACTATTAAAAGCGATGTAGTCGAATTTCGAGCTAGATAGCTCATCCTCGTTCCTTATTCCTAATTCTTGTTCCTCAAAATCTCTCTTTTCAGTCTGGGGAAAAAAAGTTATTATGGTAAATCGTGAGTTTTTATACTAGCCATGAATGCCGAAGCAATTATACGCTCAATAGAATCAGAGTATCTCAAAAAAGATGTACCTGAAATATATGTAGGGGATACTGTAGAAGTTGGAGTCAGGATTACCGAAGGAAATAAAGAGCGAGTCCAACCATATAAAGGTACGGTGATCGCCAAACAAAACGGTGGAATTAACGAAACCATTACCGTGCGGAAAATATTTCAAGGAGTAGGTGTAGAAAGAGTCTTTTTGCTACATTCTCCAATTGTTGACAGCATCAAAATAGAGCGTCGCGGTAAAGTACGTCGAGCAAAACTATACTATTTACGCGATCGCGTTGGTAAAGCTACCAGAATTAAGCAACGTTTCGATCGCCCCATCAAAGCTAAAGATAGTTTAACTAAGGGAGCTTCTAAAAAAACTAAAGCTGCTAAAAAATAATTTGGTTAAATAACGCCCTTGTACGGTATAATTGGGAAGTTCTAACCTCACTAGTTAGTGCCAAAATGCGTCTTTAGTTCAGTTGGTAGAACGTCGGTCTCCAAAACCGGATGTCGGGGGTTCAAGTCCTCCAAGGCGCGTCCAACCTAGTTGTATTGTTAAAGAGCAAAAGAAACTGCAAAAGTTGGCAAGTTCGCTAAAACAATTAATAGTAAATCAATTAGCTCGGTAATTAGTTAAGCTTAATATATAGTTATCAGCAAATCTCTTATTTCTTTAACAGACCTTTGAGGTTTTTAAGCAGTAAAGTGCGATCGCAGTTTGATTGCTCTGGCTTATAGCTAATATTTTTAAACAACAGCAACATATAATATATATCGGCGAATAGTTTCGCGAGGCAACAGTTTTGGCTAAAAAAGATCTAGTAAAAAAAGAACAACCCGCAACCAAAGAAGCAGCAAGTAATAATGGTGCTGCGGAATTTATCGTTCAAACCAAAGAAGAATTGGGCAAAGTCGTCTGGCCCTCCCGACAACAGCTGATTAGCGAGTCGGCAGCAGTAATTCTCATGGTTATTTTAGTATCTACTATCATCTATCTAATTGATAATGTCTTTGCTTGGGGAGCAGGAAAGGTATTCTAATTATGACTAATGCCGTAGATATGCCAGAAGAGAACAATCAGCAACCAGAACAACCAGAGCAACCAGAGGAAAAAGTTCAGGTCAAAACCAAAAGCCCTCCTCGTTGGTATGCGGTACAAGTTGCTTCGGGATGCGAAAAGCGCGTCAAAACCGATCTGGATATGCGCATTCAAACCCTAGAAATAGGCGATCGCATTATGCAGGTTCAAATTCCGCAAACTCCAAGTGTTAAAATTCGTAAAGACGGTTCGCGTTACACTAGTGACGAAAAAGTCTTTCCTGGTTATGTTCTCGTCAAAATGTCGATGGATGACGATGCTTGGCAGGTAGTCAAAAATACCCCTAATGTGATTAACTTTGTGGGTGCAGAGCAAAAGCGTCGTTATGGTAGGGGAAGGGGTCATGTCAAGCCTCTTCCGCTGTCTCGTGCTGAAGTAGAACGCATCTTCAAGCAATCTGAAGAACAAGAACCTGTCATTAAAGTTGACATGGAGATTGGAGATAAAATTGCCGTCCTTTCAGGCCCATTTAAGGAGTTTGAAGGAGAAGTAATTGAAGTTAGCCCAGAAAGAAGCAAGCTCAAAGCCTTATTGTCTATTTTTGGGCGAGATACTCCAGTAGAGTTGGAGTTTAATCAAGTCGAAAAACAAAACTAAAAGATGCCTAGAAAAGTTGTAGCCTTAATTAAATTAGCCTTACCTGCGGGTAAAGCTAACCCCGCACCCCCTGTTGGCCCTGCATTGGGTCAACATGGTGTAAACATTATGGCATTTTGTAAAGAATACAATGCCAAAACAGCCGATAAAGCAGGATTGGTTATTCCTGTTGAAATTTCTGTATTTGAAGATAGAAGTTTTACTTTTATTCTCAAAACTCCTCCTGCTGCCGTCTTAATCAAAAAGGCAATCGGAATCGATAAAGGGGCAGGTGAACCTAACAAACAGAAAGTCGGTACGATTACCAAAGACCAGTTGAGAGAAATTGCTCAGACTAAATTACCCGACCTTAATGCTAACGACATTGATGCAGCGATGAAAATTATTGCTGGTACGGCTAAAAGTATGGGAGTGGCAGTTGCCGACTAAGGTATTTTTTACCGTTCAAAATTTATTATTTACTAATTGCAATGGGGAGAAGCAAAACGCTTCGCCATTTACCCAAGGAGAATAATATGGTTAAGAAAATATCTCGCAGAATGCGCGAGTTACTCGAAAAAGTAGACCAAGATCGAGCCTACGAACCTCTCGAAGCGTTACAGTTACTCAAAGAGACAGCAACAGCAAAATTTGACGAAACCGCTGAAGTACATATTAAGTTAGGTATCGATCCCAAATATACCGACCAGCAGCTAAGAACTACCGTCAGTCTTCCCAAAGGAACGGGACAAACCGTTAGAGTAGCGGTAATTGCTCGCGGTGAAAAGGTAAAAGAAGCGGAAGAAGCGGGAGCAGAAATATATGGTTCGGAAGAACTCATTGACGAGATTGCCAAAGGCATGATGGATTTTGATATCTTGATTGCAACTCCCGATATGATGCCTAAAGTAGCTAGATTGGGTCGAGTTTTAGGGCCAAAAGGTTTGATGCCATCTCCTAAAGGGGGAACCGTTACCGCCGATCTAGAGCCAGCCGTACAAGCATTCAAAGCTGGTAAATTAGAATTTAGGGCTGACAAAACTGGCATCGTTCATGTTATGTTTGGTAAGGCATCTTTTGCTGCGGAAGATTTGCTGACAAATCTCAAGGCCGTACAGGAAACCGTCGATCGTAACCGTCCTAGTGGCGCGAAAGGTCGTTACTGGCGTTCTCTATATGTATCTGCTTCTATGGGCCCATCGATTCAAGTTGATGTCAATGCCCTGCAAGATTTAAGCTTGACAGCAGCCTAAAAAATTTCGGCAAAACACTACAAGTAAATATTAAAAAGACAAGCACCAAAGACAGTGGGCGCAGTTATCTGCTTAATATCCTGCCGAGGTAAATGTCGATAGGTTTTATTCTCTGATTTCTTTTTAGAAGAAATGGTAATAAAGGCGATCGCAACCTCTGGCAAGTAGCTAGGGGTTTTGCCGTTTATAAAGGGGAAAATTGTTCTTAATTTAAGAGTCGATGATATTCCCGTGTTCAACCAATAGCATTAAAAGATCGCGATAGTATAAGGAGGTGATACGGAATGGGGAGAACCCTCGCCAACAAAAAAGAGATAGTCGCCGATCTCAAAAATAGTTTGAGCGAAGCGCAACTAGCTTTTGTAATTAAGTATGAGGGGTTGTCGGTGGCAGAAATTACCGAGCTGCGCAATCGTCTTCGCCCTAGCGGTGCAACTTGTAAAGTTACCAAAAACACCTTGATGAACATTGCCGTCAAGGATGATGAAAATTGGCAACCAATGCAGGAATTCCTCAGCGATGCTACTGCGTTTCTCTTTACAGGAGAAGAAATTGGCGCGGCCGTAAAAGCTTATAAAGGATTCCAAAAAGACACCAAAAAAACCGAATTACGCGGTGGTGTTTTAGAAGGTAAAGCCCTGACTAAAGAGCAAGTCGAAGCATTGGGTGACTTGCCTACCAAAGAAGAGCTATATGCTAAGATTGCTGGTTCGATTAACGCTCTGGCTACCAAAATTGCCGTGGGTGTTAAAGAAATTCCCAGTGGACTGGCAAGAGGCATCAAAGCTGTTTCAGAGCAAGAATCATAAATTCTTCTCTCAAACTATCAAGACAAGACAACAAATTAATTATCAATCACGGAGTTAAAGTAACATGTCTGCTGCAACTGATGAAATTCTCGAAAAGTTGAAATCTCTAAGTCTTTTGGAGGCTTCTGAACTAGTAAAACAAATTGAAGAAACTTTTGGTGTCAGTGCTGCTGCTTCTGCTGGAGTAGTTATGGCCGCACCTGGTGTTGGTGGCCCTGCTGAAGCCGAGGAAGAGAAAACTGAATTTGACGTAGTTCTCGAAGAAGTACCCAAAGATAAGAAAATCGCTATCCTTAAAGTGGTTCGTTCCATCACTGGTTTAGGTCTAAAAGAAGCCAAAGAAATGGTGGAATCTACACCCAAAGCAATCAAAGAAGGTGTTCCCAAAGAAGATGCTGAAGAAACTAAGAAAAAATTAGAAGAAGCTGGGGCGAAAGTTGCTGTTAAGTAATTAAACCACGAAGTAGTTAGCTATTGGCTATTTGTTTTCAGCATCAGGGGAGATCGACCCGTCTAGATAAAAGCTTGGTTGCAAGAGGAGATATTCTATTTGAGTATCTTCTTTTTTTTATACAGCGATCGCAATTGTATAGTCATTTTAAAATAATTAATAAACATCAGGGGAAATCCCAAAGCGGATTAATTAATACGCTAAATCCCATCATTAGAGGATGGTGTAATTATGATGCTACGGTTGTAAGCTAAAAAGTTTTGGTCGAATGGATTATTTGATGTTTTGGATACTCTATAAATGGGGTCTAAACCCAGGGGCGTAATTCCTGAGGGCTGTCTGCCGAGGTCTCCTCGGCAGTTTATACGCCACGTCTCATGCTTCGCCTATCGGCAGAAGCAGAGAATCCTCGCCATTTTTGTTGAATCAATTCTAATTTTACCAAGACGAATGAGTATATCAGTTCCACCCCGTTCTCGCGCTCAAGAATCTAGAGCAGCGATCGAGCGTATTTATGTAATTATGCGCCATCTTTTTGTTCGGGGGCATTACAAACCAGGCGGACTTTCGGGATCGGCTTTGAGTGAAGCTTTGCTGACATTGCAGCCTGAAATTTATGGTTCGATGAGCGATGCGGAAAAAGTCGAACTGAACGGACTAGCTTATATTATGGCTCGTTTACCAAGGGGGATTGAAAGGTGTCGTTTTATCCAATTGATTGCGGCCGAAGGCTACGGCAATTCGGGATTTGAAAAAATAGTTCCCGCAAAGCGTCGTCGCAATTGCTATCGTATCGATGAAGAAACCATGCTCATCGAAGTTACGAGAGGACGTAGCGAAATTTATGATATTCTGACTCACCTGACCTTTATGTATATTGAAGCTGACAAAATTAGAGCGCACGCTTTGGATGATGGTCAACCCAGACAGGAATGGTTAAAGTTAGAAAAAATCGTTCTGGAACAAACAACTACAGCAGATTCTATTTCCTCCTCTGGAGAAGTTGAACTGAGAGAACAGGCTATTTCCTATGCCAGTACTATATTGGGACGCACTTTTGAAGAAACTTTGGAAGCCGAACATCGGTTTCGTCAAGGAAAACCGTATAATAACGGTTTATTTCAAATAGTTTACTGGTTGGGAAGAGTAGCAATTGAAGAGATGCAGTGCGATCGCGATCGCCAAGTTAATTTTAGTTCGGCACTCAGAGAGCGGATCGGTCATCACATTCACGGGGAAAAATGGGCAAATGAGGTCAAAGAGTTTCTTTGGTCGCAAAATTTGTGGCAGCGTCCCCTCCATATTATCAGTGCCAATCTCCACAGTATTTTAAATTGTCTCTATGCCTTTTCCGCATTAAAACAGACCATGGCAGAAGAAAAGTCGATCGAAGCGATCGCTCGTCTACTGAGTTTGCCAGAAAATGCCCATCTCAACCAAGACGTATTTGAATTTGCTCAAAAGCATGGAATGTATTATCTCGAAGATCGAGCGGGAACTAATATTCATGTCCAAATTTTTGATACCTCGATGTTGCCTTTTGATTCTCTCTCCCCTGAATTGAATCTCAACCGTGAACTGGTTGAGCAACAGCGACCAGTTATTTTAGTAATGGATTATGCTTTTGGCGAGCAAGCTTTCGAGCTTTTTGACGAACTACTCAAGCCTTATAAAACTCAAGGAAAAAGTAAAAAACTCAATCTCTATTCGATTTCGGTCATGGGTAAGGCAGGAACTTTGGTCGGGAATAAGGGAGATTTGATGTTGCCTACCGCGCATATTTTTGAAGGAACGGCAGATAATTATCCCTTTGAGAATGAAATGAGCCAAGAAGATTTTCAGGAGTCGGGAATTCCCGTGCATCAAGGAGCTTTACTGACGGTATTGGGAACTTCACTGCAAAATGCTGATGTTTTGGATTATTTTAGAAGTTCTTCTTGGAATGTGGTTGGTTTGGAAATGGAAGGAGCGCATTTACAAAAAGCAATTCAGGCAGCAGCGAGAATTCGCAAGAGTATCCACGAAGATGTGATCTTGCGTTATGTTTACTATGCTTCGGATAATCCCTTGATGACTGGCAGCACCCTAGCTTCTGGGAGTTTGGGACAAACTGGAGTCAAACCCACCTATGCGATCGCGCTTAAGTTTTTACAGAAAATTCTCTCTCATTGACCAAAATCTGATACCCAAGGATAGAGCTTAAACTCGTCGCGCAGAAAATTGATAAAACAAGCTACTTTAGCCGATTTAAACCGTCCTCGACGATATACTGCGTATATTGGTAAGGTAATGGGTTGGTATTCAGATAAGATGATTTTTAAACGCTCGGTATTGATTTCATCGCCAAATAACCAAATCGGTGCAACAGCAATTCCTAAACCTGTTAACACTGCTTGGCGAATGGCTACTGAATTATCAGCTTTAAAGTTTCCCTGCACTTTGACAATTATTGCCGAACCCGACAAGTCTTGAAAATGCCATTCATTACCAGTAGAGAGACGAGTATAAACAATACAGTTATAGTTAATTAGTTCTTGGGGCGATCGCGGTTCTCCTGCTTGCTCAAAATAACTAACAGCACCAATAGTTACCCTGCGCGTCACACCAATGCGTTCGGCAATTAAGGAGGTATCTCGATGCTTGCCAATTCTGATTGCCAAATCTACCCCCTCTTCTACTAAATCGACAAAGCGATCGCTCATCATCAAATCGATTTTAATCTCTGGATAACGAGCTAAAAAGGTTTTGAGACGGGGAACTATCTGCAAATGTCCAAAGGATACGGGACAGTTAATTCTCAGATTACCACTGGGTTTTTGTCTTTTACCGACACTGGCTTCTGCTGCTGCTACGCTATCGATGATTTGTTGCGAGTAAGCATAAAACTGTTCTCCCGCTTCAGTCAGATTTAACTTTCTCGTCGATCGCGTCAGTAACTGTACGTCCAAATATTCCTCTAAAGCAGCAATTTGTTTGCTTATTGTCGGTTGGGTAGTATTCATTTCTCTGGCTACCGCCGAAAAACTCCCAGTTTCTACCGTCCGTACAAAACTTTTAATACAGGCAAGGCGATCCATTATTTATCCATTTTAATTTGGTATAAATTATAGATTTTTCTCAATTCTTTTAGACATTTAAGAAATACTAGTAATATATTTTGCTCTCTATCGAGCGAGCGATCGCTATAGTAATTTTTCAACCCATTTTAAGATAGAACCAAGTAATATCATTTCAGTTTTTAGTTAAGACAGATTGTTTGTAAGGGCGTTTCGCGAAACGCCCTTACCGAGATTTATGTGTCTTAGGTATTTTCTAAATTGATATAAGAGAGAACCAAAAAAATAGTTATTAACGATATGTTCATCATCGATCGCCTATAAAGAAAGATAATTTCAAAACTCTACTCTACAAAAAAGCTTAGTAAATCAGGGAAATTTAGATGAAAATAGCAATTTGGACATTAGGCACGCGGGGGGATGTACAGCCACTTGTGGCTTTAGCTTTAGGGTTAAAAAATATCGGTTACGAACCTTTAGTAATTTCAGCAAAAAACTATCAAGAGTTTGTCGAAGGTTTTGCTTTAGAATACTGCCCTCTGGAAGTAGATATGCGGCAAATTATACAAACTGAGGAGGCACAGAAGATGGCAAGAAGTGATAATCCTCTTAAATTCTTTACCAGTCATCTAGGTAAGACAGGAAAATTAAAGCAACTTGGGTTAGCTATTCAAGAAGAAATTTGGCAAGCTTGTTTAAACTGCGATGCTATTATTTGGCATCCTGGAATGAGCAATGGCTATTTTATGGCGAAGGAGTTAAGAATTCCCAGTATTATGGCTAGTCCGTTTCCCTTAAGTCCTACCAAAGATTATCCTGCTATTGTGTTTTATAATGGGCTACGTTTGGGAAAACTTTATAATTTAATCTCTCATTTTGTTTTTGAACGAGGTTTTTGGCTGTTGTCTAGATCGGCAGTTCGAGAGTTTTGGCAAAACAAATCTCAAAATAATCCAGTCTCTTTGACCCCTGCAAGTCAATTGCAAGCTAAGAGTGGAATGCCGATAATTTATGGATACAGCGAGCATTTATTCTCTAGACCTTCTGAGTGGAGTGACAATATTCACATAACTGGCAGTTGGACTTTAGAAGAACCTCAATGGACAGCACCTTTAGATTTAATTAACTTTATTGAATCGGGAAAACCACCTCTCTATGTAGGTTTTGGCAGTATTAAAGATCTAAAAAAATTTCAGGAAACTATTGAAATTGTTCTCAAGGCTTTGGAACTCTCGAATCAGCGTGCCGTCATCGCGATGGGATGGAATAGTCTCGATTTAAATCAAACTTTACCAAAAAACGTTTTTTTAATCGATAAAGCACCTCATACTTGGCTTTTCCCCAAAATGGCTGCTGTTATTCATCATGGAGGAGCGGGAACTACCGCAGCAGGACTATCTGCTGGCAAGCCTACCATCATTATTCCCCATGCTGCCGATCAACCTGCCTGGGGTAGAAGGGTTTACGAGCTTGGAGTTGGTTCAAAACCAATCTTTAAAACAGAATTAACTGCCGAAAGATTAGCAGGCGCGATCGCATTTGCTTTAGAGCCACAAGTTGTTGCTAAAGCTTCAAAATTAGGGGAAAAGCTCCGAAAGGAAGATGGAGTCGATCGAGCTGTAAGAATTATTGATAGTTACCTGAAAGCAACTAAGAGTAATTAAAGCGATCGCCTTAGTGATGGGAGTTTTAGTTGCAGTGTTGGTAATTTTGGGAATTGCCGTTGCTAGTATTTAGTAAATTTTTGCTCTCTTAATAAACATGAAAAATGCAATTGTAATCAGGCATATAGCATTTGAGGATTTAGGAACAATAGAATCGGTTCTGACTCAACGAGGATATGCGATCGAATACTTTGAGGCTGGAGTCGATCGTATAGCTGAAATAGAACTTCTAACTCCAGATATTTTGATTGTATTAGGAGGCCCTATAGGGGTGTATGAAGAGAAAGATTATCCTTTCTTGACTGATGAAATATCCTTATTGGAAAAACGTTTAAAAGCGGATTTACCTACATTAGGAATTTGTTTGGGGGCTCAAACGATCGCTCGTGCATTGGGAGCTAAGGTATACCCTGGAGAAAAAAAAGAAATTGGCTGGTCGGCGATCGAATTGAGCGAAGCCGGAAAGAACTCACCCTTAGTTCATTTAGTGAAAGACAACACGAGCGTTTTACACTGGCATGGAGATACCTTTGATTTACCTACGGGTTCTACTCTGTTAGCTTCCACTAACCTTTACAAAAATCAAGCATTTTCTTGGGGTAAATCTTGCCTGGGACTGCAATTTCATCCAGAAGTGACAGCATTAAACTTAGAACGCTGGTTTATTGGTCATGCTTGTGAAATTAATGCTACACCCAATGTTAATGTAGCCAAGTTACGAGAAGACACCGCACTATACGCTAATGGATTAGTATCTCAGGCTACTAAAGTTTGGTCGGATTGGTTAGAGTCAATTCAACTTTAAGGAGACTTAGAAGAGGAGTTTTACAATGAAACTGGAAACAAAACTAAACCTTCAGCTAAGCCAAGGTGGGGTAGTTGAACTTCTGTCCTTACTTTTAGCAATAAAGCGCGCTCGACTAACTATTCTGTTCTAAATTTCACCGAGTCAGCATGAGAAGGTAGACCTTCTGCTTGAGCCAAAATTTGGATCGTGCTAGACATCTTTTTCAGAGCGGTGGAAGAATACTGAATTAGACTAGAGTGCTTCATAAAGGTTTCTACTCCCAAAGCCGAAGCATAGCGGGCTGCTCCAGAAGTCGGTAAAGTATGATTTGGCCCTGCTAAATAATCTCCTGTAGCCTCTGGGGTCGAGTTACCGATAAAGATTGCTCCTGCGTGGCGTATTTGCTCGATTATGCTCCAGGGATCGACGATCTCTAGCTCTAAATGTTCGGGCGCGAATAAATTAGAAAGTTCTGCTGCTGTTTCCAAAGATTCGACTACTACAATTAAACCGTAGTGAGCGATCGCTTTTTCAGTTAAAACCTTGCGGGGATGATTGGCAAGCTGTCTGGTAACTTCCTGTTGTACTTGCTTGGCCAAACTAGCATCTGTGGTAATTAGGATCGCTGCGGCCATCGGATCGTGTTCGGCTTGGGCTAAGAGATCGGCAGCTACGTAAACGGGGTTGGCTTGCTCGTCGGCAATAATCAAAACTTCAGATGGGCCTGCCAAAGAATCAATTCCGACCGTACCGTAAACCATTTTTTTTGCCAGGGTGACGTAAATATTTCCAGGGCCTGTAATTACATCGACTTTGGGTATGGTTTCAGTACCGTAGGCTAAGGCTCCTACTGCTTGCGCTCCTCCTACACGATAGATTTCATCAATTCCCGCTTCTTGGGCTGCTACCAATACCGCTGGATTGATTTTACCGTCTTGACTGGGAGGCGTAACCATTACAATATGGGGAACTCGTGCTACTTTAGCGGGAATCGCATTCATTAACACCGTGCTGGGATAAGAGGCTCTACCCCCAGGTATATATAACCCTGCGCGATCGACAGGGTTGTAGCGTTTGCCTAGTACGACCTCGTGTTCTTCAAATTGAACCCAGGATTTGGGAACTCTCAGGCGGTGAAAAGCTTCTATTTTTTGACAAGCAATCTGAATCGCACTTAAAAGATCCTTAGATATTTGTTGGTAGGCAGCGTCTAATTCTGAGCCAGTTACTTTTAACTGGTCGGCTGTATATACTTGCCGATCGAATTTCTCAGTGTATTCTAACAAAGCGCGATCGCCCCTTTGCCTGATATCATTAATGATTTCTCTAACGATTGCTTCTTTGGGCTGAATATCCTCACCATTATTGCGATCGCCAATACGTCTTAATTCTGCTTCTGCCTCAGTTTGCCGATCGATTATTCGCAGCATCGAGATCCCCATATCCATTTTGATCCTTTAATAAGCGTAGCGAGCTTTTACTTCATTACCTATTATAAAAATCTTTACAGTAATTTACTCACCATCTTCTTTAGCTTAACGTGAATCTCTGGTAACTCGCTTTTTTCCTTTCTTACACCATCGAGCGTCTATCTGCAAATATTAATTGGTTTACTTGACATAATTATCTAATAATTGTTAAGCTTTAAAATCCAATTCTATATGTATTTCCAAAATTAATTACAAGGCAAATTTCTGTTTAAACAACTGTGGCTAATTCTAAATCGGCGATCAAACGTATCAGAACAGCAGAGCGCAACCGTTTGCGTAACAAGGCTTACAAATCTGCGCTTAGAACTTTAACCAAAAACTATTTTGGTGCGGTTGAAGCATATACAGCCGAACCAACCCCCGAAAACATGGAAGTTGTCCAACAATCTATGTCAGCAGCTTACAGTAAAATCGACAAAGCGGTTAAACGTAAAGTAATTCACAGAAACAATGGAGCTAGAAAAAAAGCGCGAATCGCTAGAGTTTTAAAAAAGGCGACGGCTTCTTAAACTAAAAATTGCTTTGGTTGTACTGAGCGGTTTTAGGTTACTAGCTAATTCTATAAAAAGAGCATACTTTAAATAATAGGCAATACACCAAGTAAATGCAGTTAGTAGATACCCATGTTCACATCAACTTTGATGTTTTTCAAGGGAATTTAAGTTCGTTGCAGCAGCGTTGGCAAGATGCCGGTGTGGTTCACTTAGTGCATTCTTGTGTGGAACCAGAAGAATTTCAGGGAATACAGTCCTTAGCGGATCGTTTCCCTGAATTGTCGTTTGCAGTTGGGTTGCATCCTTTGGATGTAGACAAGTGGCAAGATAATACTGCCGAACAAATTAGAAATTTAGCGAGTTCGGATCGGCGGGTGGTGGCAATCGGGGAAACAGGGTTAGACTTTTATAAGGCAGATAATTACGACCGACAAATTTTAGCTTTGCAAGCACAATTGAGAATAGCTAAAGAATTGGATAAGCCCGTAATTATTCATTGTCGAGAGGCAGCAGCTAGGTTGAGAGAGGTGCTAGTAGACTTTTGGTCGAATGAGGGGCAAGTTCGAGGTGTTATGCACTGTTGGGGAGGTAATGAGGAAGAGACACGATGGTTCTTAGACTTGGGTTTTTATATTAGTTATAGCGGTATTGTAACTTTCAAAAATGCCAAACAAGTTCAAGCAGCTGCCAAGATCGTTCCTAGAGATCGTCTCCTGGTTGAAACCGACTGTCCATTTTTAGCACCCGTTCCTCGAAGAGGCAAAACCAATGAACCCTCTTATGTACTTCATGTAGCTAAAAAGGTAGCTCAATTACGTCAAACTGACTTGGAAACTATTGCCCAGCAAACCACTGCTAATGCCTGTCGCTTGTTTAATATTCAGTTAAAAAACTAATCGCACCTTAAAATTAACGCTTTTAAAATTTAGGTTCTTAATTTTTTCCGTAGAAGCCGAACTAAAAAATAGTAACAATCAGAATCTTCATGACTAATCTGAAATACAACTTGCTACCAGACTTAATCGAAATTCAACGCTCTAGCTTTCGTTGGTTTCTCGAAGAGGGGTTAATCGAAGAACTCAATAGTTTTTCACCAATAACCGACTATACGGGTAAATTCGAGCTACATTTTATGGGCGAGAACTATCGGTTAAAAGAACCTAAGTACTCGATGGAAGAGGCAAAACGCCGTGACAGTACTTATAACGTCCAGGTATACGTTCCTACCCGTTTGATTGATAAAGAAAGCGGTGAGATTAAGGAGATGGAAGTATTTGTGGGCGATCTTCCTCTAATGACCGATCGCGGTACTTTTATTATTAACGGTGCAGAAAGGGTCATTGTCAATCAGATCGTGCGTTCCCCTGGGGTATATTACAAAGCAGAAACCGATAAAAATGGTCGCCGTACCTATTCTGCTTCGTTAATTCCCAATCGTGGAGCTTGGTTAAAATTTGAAACCGATAAAAATGGCTTAGTTTGGGTCAGAATTGATAAGACTCGCAAGCTTTCAGCTCAAGTATTGCTCAAGGCGATCGGTTTGAGCGATAACGAGATTATGGATGGAATTCGACATCCTGACTTCTATCAAAAAACCCTGGATAAGGAAGGCAATCCCAGTGAAGAAGAAGCATTGCTGGAATTATATCGTAAATTGCGTCCTGGCGAACCCCCTACTGTTAGCGGTGGACAGCAACTGTTAGAATCTCGTTTCTTTGATTCCAAACGCTACGATTTAGGACGAGTCGGTCGTTACAAACTTAATAAGAAACTACGTCTTACCGTTCCCGACACTACTAGAATCCTGACTACCACCGATATCTTAGCAGCAGTAGCCTACTTGATAAACCTAGAATTTGATGGTGGTAGCACCGATGATATCGATCACTTAGGAAATCGTCGAGTACGCTCGGTTGGAGAACTACTACAAAACCAAGTCAGAGTAGGTCTTAACCGTTTAGAAAGAATTATTCGCGAACGGATGACCGTTAGTGAAGCCAATAGTTTAACTCCAGCAGCACTTGTCAACCCCAAACCCTTGGTAGCAGCGATCAAAGAATTTTTTGGTTCTTCTCAGCTATCGCAGTTTATGGATCAAACCAACCCTTTAGCAGAGTTAACTCATAAACGTCGTCTTTCTGCCCTTGGCCCTGGTGGTTTGACCAGAGAAAGAGCGGGCTTTGCAGTGCGAGATATTCACCCCACTCAATATGGTCGGATCTGTCCTGTAGAAACTCCTGAGGGCCCTAATGCTGGTTTAATTGGTTCGCTGGCTACCTATGCCCGTGTCAATCCTTACGGCTTTATTGCTACACCCTATTATCGTGTCGATCGTGGTCGGGTTTTAAAAGATGAAGATCCCGTATATCTCACGGCTGATGAAGAAGACGATATGAGAGTCGCACCAGGAGATGTGGCTACCGATGATGATGGTTACATTTTAGGTGAAACCATTGCTATTCGTTATCGTCAGGAATTTTCTACCTGTAATCCCGATGAGGTAGATTATGTAGCGATTTCTCCCGTACAGATTGTTTCTGTAGCGACTAGCTTGATTCCTTTCTTAGAACACGACGATGCTAACCGCGCCCTGATGGGTTCTAATATGCAACGTCAGGCCGTACCTTTATTGCGTCCCGAACGCCCCTTAGTAGGGACGGGACTCGAAGCTCAGGCTGCACGAGATTCGGGTATGGTCGTAGTTTCTCGTACTCATGGTATCGTTACCTATGTCGATGCCAAGGAAGTTAGAGTCAGAGTTGAAGAGGGCAACAATGGCTTGTATGCTCCCGAACCTGGAGAGGAAATTACCTATAAACTGCAAAAGTATCAGCGTTCCAACCAAGATACCTGCCTCAATCAACGTCCTCTAGTCTATGCGGGAGAAGATGTAGTCCCAGGTCAGGTATTGGCAGACGGTTCGTCTACCGAAGGAGGGGAACTAGCCCTGGGACAAAACGTTCTGGTGGCTTATATGCCCTGGGAAGGTTACAACTACGAAGACGCGATTCTTATTAGCGAGCGTTTGGTTTATGACGATGTTTACACTAGTATCCACGTCGAAAAATTTGAAATTGAAGCCAGACAAACCAAGTTAGGACCCGAAGAAATCACCAGAGAGATTCCCAACGTCGGGGAAGATGCCCTGCGCAACCTAGACGAAAGAGGGATTATTCATATCGGTGCTTGGGTAGAAGCGGGAGAAATTCTAGTAGGGAAAGTAACTCCCAAAGGAGAATCAGATCAGCCCCCTGAAGAAAAGCTACTCAGAGCGATCTTTGGTGAGAAAGCCAGAGATGTAAGAGATAACTCGCTACGAGTTCCCAATGGTGAAAAAGGTAGGGTCGTAGACGTTCGTGTCTTTACTAGAGAACAAGGCGACGAATTACCGCCTGGGGCGAATATGGTCGTGCGGATTTATGTCGCTCAAAAACGCAAGATTCAGGTAGGCGATAAAATGGCTGGTCGTCACGGTAATAAAGGAATTATCTCTCGGATCTTACCAATTGAAGATATGCCCTATCTCCCCGACGGTACTCCGATTGACATCGCCCTCAATCCTCTGGGCGTTCCTTCGCGGATGAATGTCGGGCAGGTCTTTGAGTGTCTTTTGGGTTGGGCTGGTGAAAATCTAGCAATGCGCTTCAAGATGATGCCTTTTGATGAAATGTATGGGAAAGAAGCATCGAGAGAAACCGTCCACGGCAAAATCCAGGAATCTTCGCACAAGCCAGGCAAGTCTTGGGTATATGACGAGAACAATCCAGGTAAAATTCAGGTCTTTGACGGACGGACTGGAGAACCCTTCGATCGCCCTGTAACTGTGGGTAAAGCCTATATGCTCAAGTTAGTTCACCTAGTAGATGATAAGATTCATGCTCGTTCTACTGGTCCTTACTCTTTAGTTACACAACAGCCTTTGGGTGGTAAAGCACAGCAAGGCGGACAGCGTTTTGGAGAAATGGAGGTCTGGGCATTGGAAGCTTATGGCGCGGCCTATACCCTACAAGAACTATTAACGGTTAAATCCGATGATATGCAGGGACGTAACGAAGCTCTCAATTCAATTGTTAAAGGAAAACCAATTCCTCGTCCTGGTACGCCAGAATCCTTTAAAGTATTGATGCGAGAACTCCAGTCATTAGGCTTAGATATTGCGGTACACAAACTCGAAGCAGTAGAAGACGGCAGTAGCCGTGATGTAGAAGTAGATTTAATGGCAGACACTCCCCGCCGTACTCCTAACCGACCCACCTATGAATCCTTGCAGAGAGAAGAAACCACTGAAGAAGTATAAGCGTTAAAAAATGAAGTATGGGGAAGAAAAAATATCTTCCTCATGCCTTAAAAGCGATCGCCAACAGATAACCAATTTCCAATCCCTAATTTTCAGTCAATAATGAGAAACCAAGTAGAACAAAGATTCGATTACGTTAAAATCGGTATCGCTTCTCCTGAGCGAATCCGCCAATGGGGAGAAAGAACTTTACCTAACGGACAGTTAGTTGGAGAAGTCACCAAGCCTGAAACCATAAACTATCGTACCCTAAAACCAGAAATGGACGGCTTGTTCTGCGAGCGCATTTTTGGCCCAGCTAAAGATTGGGAATGTCACTGTGGTAAATACAAGCGAGTACGCCATCGCGGTATTGTTTGCGAGCGTTGCGGTGTAGAGGTGACAGAATCCAGGGTGCGCCGTCATCGCATGGGCTATATTAAGCTAGCTGCACCTGTAACTCACGTTTGGTATCTCAAGGGTATTCCTAGTTACTTGAGTATTCTCTTAGATATGCCTCTACGGGACGTAGAACAAGTAGTCTATTTCAATGCCTACGTTGTTTTAGATCCTGGTAATGCAGGTAATTTATCGGCAAAACAACTATTGACCGAAGACCAGTGGATTGAGATTGAAGATCAGCTTTACAGCGAAGACTCAGAATTAGTTGGAGTTGAAGTCGGTATTGGTGCAGAGGCGGTTCAAAGGCTTTTAGAAGAGGTCAATCTCGAAGAAGAAGCGGAAAATTTGCGGGAACAGATTAACGATGCTAAAGGGCAAAAAAGAGCGAAGTTAATCAAGCGTCTGAGGGTAATCGATAACTTTGTCGCTACTGGTTCTCGTCCAGAATGGATGGTAGTTACGGCAATTCCCGTGATTCCTCCCGATTTGCGCCCCATGGTACAGTTGGATGGTGGTCGTTTTGCTACTTCTGACTTAAACGATCTTTATCGCCGAGTAATTAACCGTAATAATCGTTTGGCCCGTCTGCAAGAAATTCTCGCTCCTGAAATCATCGTTCGTAATGAAAAGCGGATGCTGCAAGAAGCAGTAGATGCCTTGATCGATAACGGTCGTCGCGGTCGTACGGTAGTAGGTGCTAATAACCGTCCCCTCAAATCCCTCTCGGATATTATTGAAGGAAAACAAGGACGTTTTCGTCAAAACTTACTTGGTAAAAGGGTTGACTACTCTGGTCGTTCGGTAATTGTCGTCGGGCCGAAGCTGAAGATCTATCAGTGTGGACTGCCCAGAGAAATGGCGATCGAACTATTTCAACCCTTTGTAATCCATCGCCTGATTAATAGTGGCATGGTCAACAATATTAAAGCTGCCAAAAAACTGATTCAGCGCAGCGATCCTAGCGTTTACGAAGTACTCAAGGAAGTAATTGCGGGACATCCAGTCATGCTCAACCGCGCTCCCACACTACACCGTTTGGGGATTCAAGCCTTTGAGCCGATTTTAGTCGAAGGAAGAGCGATTCAGCTTCATCCTTTGGTATGTCCAGCGTTTAACGCTGACTTTGACGGCGACCAAATGGCGGTTCACGTACCTCTATCTTTAGAAGCGCAAGCGGAAGCTAGATTGTTAATGTTGGCTTGTCACAATATTTTGTCTCCCGCCACAGGCAAACCAATTGTTGCCCCATCTCAGGATATGGTCTTGGGTTGTTACTACTTGACCGCTGAAGATCCCCAAGCGACTAAAGGTCAAGGTCGTCGTTTTGGTAATTTAGAGGATGCGATTAAAGCTTACGAACAGGGTCAGGTAGATCTTCACGCTCACGTTTGGTTGCGTTATGACGATGAAGTGGTAACTGAAGAACCAGATATGGAAGTAATCGAATCTGAAAAACTGGCTGATGGTAGCACGATTGAATATTATCGCCAAAGATTTGTACGCAGATCTGCTGAAGGAGAGCAAATTGCTCAATTTATCGATACCACGATCGGTCGCATAATTTACAACAAGACGGTGCAAGAAGCTTTGACAGCAACAGTATAGCGATCGCCTTAACCCTGAAAGATTAGATTTGAATAGCTAAGAACGGAAAAAATAAACTATGAAATTTTATAACCACATTGTTGATAAAGGTCGTCTCAAGAAATTGATGGCTTTGTCATATACTGAATATGGTTCGGCTCATAGTGCAACTATGGCTGACTCTCTCAAGGAATTGGGCTTTCGCTATGCGACCGTTGCTGGGGTTTCGATTAGCGTAGACGATCTTAAAGTTCCGCCGATCAAAGCCGAAATGCTAGAAGCAGCCGAGGTGGAAATTAAAGAAACAGAGGAACGCTACGCTCGCGGAGAAATTACTGAAGTAGAACGTTTTCAAAAGGTTATCGATACTTGGAACAGTACTTCAGAAAACCTGAAAAACGAGGTGGTAACTAATTTCCGTTCTACTGACCCCCTAAACTCCGTTTATATGATGGCTTTTAGTGGAGCGCGAGGTAACTTATCTCAAGTACGTCAGCTGGTAGGAATGCGAGGCTTGATGGCAGATCCTCAAGGGGAAATTATTGACTTGCCGATTAAGACTAATTTCCGTGAGGGATTAACCGTAACTGAATACATTATTTCCTCTTACGGGGCGCGTAAAGGATTGGTAGATACCGCCCTACGTACTGCCGACTCTGGTTACTTAACTCGTCGCTTGGTAGACGTTTCCCAGGATGTAATTGTCCGAGAAGTCGATTGTGGTACTCAAAGGGGGATTACACTTCAAGCAATGAAAGATGGCGATCGCACTTTGATTCCTCTGAGCGATCGCCTTCTCGGTCGAGTATTAGCACGAGATGTCGAAGACAAAAAAACTGGGGAACTAGTTGCCAAACGCAACCAAGACATCAGCTTGGAACTAGCCCAGGAAATAGGCGATCGCGTTGACGAGGTGATGGTGCGTTCTCCTTTGACCTGTGAGGCTGCTCGCTCTGTATGTCAAAAATGCTACGGTTGGAGTTTAGCTCACGGACATATGGTAGACATGGGCGAAGCAGTAGGGATTATTGCTGCCCAGTCTATTGGCGAACCTGGTACGCAGTTAACCATGCGTACCTTCCACACTGGTGGGGTATTTACAGGGGAAGTCGCTCGCCAAATCAGAGCCCAATCTGATGGTCAAGTTAAGTTTGGTAAAGGACTAACCACTCGTCAGATTCGTACCCGCCATGGAGATGAACGCAATCAAGTTGAAACCGTTGGTGATATCCAATTAATTCCTCACAAGGGTAAAACCGTCAATACGGCTTTAACTGCTGGTTCTCTAATTTACGTTAAAGATGGCGAAGAAGTCAAAAAAGGTCAGTTACTGGTCGAAGTAGCAAAAGCCAAAGTCCAAAAATCTACCGAAAAAGCAGCCAAAGACGTAACCTCCGATCTGGCTGGGGAAGTAGTTTTTGCCGATCTCGTACCCGAAGATAAAAAAGACCGTCAGGGTAATACCACTCGGATCGCTCAAAGATCTGGCTTGCTGTGGGTGTTGTCTGGGGAAGTCTACAATTTACTTCCTGGTGCAGAAGCAGTAGTCAAAAACGGCGATGAAGTAAAGCCTGGAGATTTGTTGGCACAGACTAGACTTACTGCTGCTAATGGTGGTGTGGTCAGAATGATTCCTGACAGTCGTGAAATTGAAATCGTTACAGCCTCAGTATCTCTAGACCAAGCCAAGGTCAAAATTGAAAGCGATGGCGGTCGCGAACAGTATATTATCTATACTGCTGACGATCGCAAATTCTTACTCAAAGCTACTCCTGGAACAAAAGTTCAAAACAACCAGATTGTTGCCGAGCTTATCGACGATAGCTATCGTACCGAAACGGGCGGTATCATTAAATACGGTGGGATTACTATCGGTAAAGGTAACCGCAAACAGGGTTATGAAATCGAACAAGGAGGTACGCTACTTTGGATTCCTGAAGAAAGCCACGAAGTCAATAAGGATATATCTTTATTGATCGTTGAAGATGGTGAGTATGTAGAAGCTGGTTCGGAAGTAGTCAAAGATGTCTTCTGCCAATCTTCGGGAATTGTGGAAGTAGTTCAAAAAAATGACATTCTGCGGGAAATTATTATTAAGCCTGGCGAGCTGCATCAACTAGACGATACCAAAAATGAATGGCATGAAAAGCTAATTCAGCCTGGAACCGAAGTGTTACCTGGCGTAGTATCAGAAGAATTGCGATATGGTGAAGTAGTCGAGACTACCGAAGGGCCAGCTCTAATTTTGCGTCCCGTCAAAGAATTTGAAGTATCCGACAAACCGTCTATTCCTTCTCAAGCATCCATCAATCAAGATGATGGTCGCCAAATCGAACTGCGCTCCGTACAGAGAATTTTCTATAAAGATGGGGAGCGAGTAAAATCTGTCAGTAGCCTATCTTTAATTAGTACTCAGCTAGTTCTAGAGATCGAAACTACAGAAGAAGACGATGTTATTGCCAACCTCAGTGCTGATATTGAATTACAACCAGAGGAAGACGACCCCGATACCCAAAGATTACAAATGGTAATTTTAGAGTCTTTGGTCTTGAGAAGGGATACCGATGTCGATCCTCATAGCGGAGAAATTCAAACCAAAGTTTTAGTAGAAGATGGTCAAGAAATTGCCAAAGGTGCAACCATCGCTCGGACTGAAATTCAGTGTAAATCCGCAGGAGAAGTACAGGGGATTCGCGAAGGAGTAGAAGCTATTCGTCGTATTTTAGTAGTACGAAATAGTGACTTAGATACTCACGAATTAGACATCGCTAAAAGCGAGTGCAAATTCAAAGAAGGAGATTTACTAGTATCTGGTACGGCGATCGCTGAAGGAGTTAAATTAGAACAATCAGGGCAGGTTGTAGAATTAACCGAGACGGAGGGAGGCAAAACCACTGTAGTTCTCCGTCATACTCGTCCTTATCGTGTATCTCAAGGGGCGGTATTACACATCGATGATGGCGATTTGGTACAGCGCGGTGACAACTTGGTACTATTGGTCTTTGAACGTTCCAAAACTGGGGATATTATTCAGGGTTTACCGCGTATCGAAGAACTATTGGAGGCTCGTAAACCAAAAGAAAGTTGTATTTTAAGTCGTAGCTCTGGTGTTTGTCAGGTAGTCTATGAAGACAATGAAACTGTAGATATCAAGATCGTCGAAGATGATGGTGTAGTTAGTGACTATCCGATCAAGCCAGGACAAAACGCGCTTGTTAGCGATGGACAAAGAGTGGAAGTTGGTGAACCTCTAACCGATGGGCCAGCAAATCCTCATGAAATCTTAGAAACTCACTTTAATTATCACTTACCTGAAAAAGGTTGTTACGAAGCCTCTTTGATTGGCTTACAACAAGCTCAGCTATTCTTGGTAGGTCAGGTGCAGTCTGTGTATCAAAGCCAAGGCATTGATATTTCGGATAAGCATATCGAAGTTATTGTCAGACAAATGACGGCAAAAGTCAGAATTGACGATGGGGGAGACACGATTATTCTGCCTGGAGAATTATTAGAACTGCGCCAAATCGAACAGGTCAATGAAGCAATGTCTATTACTGGTGGCGCACCAGCCCAATATACTCCTGTATTACTAGGGATTACCAAAGCCTCTCTAAATACCGATAGCTTTATCTCCGCAGCTTCCTTCCAAGAAACCACTAGAGTTCTAACTGAAGCCGCGATCGAAGGTAAATCTGATTGGCTCAGAGGGCTAAAAGAAAACGTGATTATTGGTCGTCTGATTCCCGCAGGTACTGGGTTTAATACTCCCGATGAACCCTCAACTATGCGTGGTGGAGACCTCGATTCTGGGATGCGGAATAATGCAGTTTATGGTTATGGGGACGATTTTGAATCCTATCGCCTAGGAGAAGACTTCAATGGCGGAGCAGATATGGCTTCTCGTCGCGCTTATAAAACTTTAGGCGATGATGAAAATGTCATTTTAGACGACCGAACAGCAAGGGCATATACAGGTTTAGAAGATCCAGAAACTATAGCTGATGATGATGTCAAGTAAAGGAACTTTAAGTTCTTAAACGATAAATCAGTTGACTGAGATTATATTTTTAAGCGGTGCAAAGATGAATTAGAGCAATCTTTTAAACATCAGTGCATCGCTTTTTTGATGTTGGTGTAACTACAATTGAAAAGTAGAGTTACTCAAAATTATTATGCTTTATTGTTTAGATGGTGTTAAAACTAAATGACCAACAGTGTAAATCATTCTCAACAGACTCCGAATGCGCTCGACAACCGAGGAATTTCACCCCACATTCATGATGAAGAATCTTTAAGAAAAATTATCAATCGTTTATCTCGTATTGAAGGTCATATTCGCGGAATCAAAACTATGGTAAGAGAAAATCGCCCTTGTCCAGAAGTTCTCAATCAGATTGCAGCCGTTAAAGGTGCAGTATCTGGAGTAGCTAAGATTATATTAGAAGAACATTTAGAAGAATGTATTACTAGGGCTGTTGACAAAGGCAATTTGGAAGCGGAAATCAAAGAATTGAAAAACGCTTTAAATCACTTCCTACCATAGAGCGACGATCGCACTTGGGAAGAGCTTTCGCTCGATCGCCTGAAGAGGTTATAAAATGTACAAAACTAAAATGGTTAAAGTCGATCTACCCAGGGTTCCAGTCTGCATTTTTAGCCTAATCGTCAATCTTTTGGTTTTAGGCATTCAACCACTCAGTACGGTTGCTCAAGACTCAGAATCTCAACCAAACAATCAACAAGCAGCTAATAATGCTCCCACTACCATAGAACCAGAAATCTTATCTGAAATTAATCGAGTTAGAACCAATCCTCAAGGTTATGCTCAGTGGCTAGAGGAGCAACGACAATACTACGATGGTATCTGGCTGAAATTACCAGGAGAAAAGCCGATTAGAACCAATAAAGGCTTGAAAGCTTTAGAGGAAGCGATCGCGATTTTGAAAGAGCAACAGCCTCTAGCTCCTTTGTCTGAATCCGAACTAGCTGCTGCTACTGCTATTGAGAAGCTCAATGATTTTGCTACAGCTCACAACATTCAATACATTAGCTACGGTAGAATAACCCCCAAAGGTATAGTAATGAGTTTGGTGGTCGATGACCTCTTTCCCGATCGTCGTCGCCGTAATAGCCTTTTAAGTCCCGATGCTGACAACACGGGAGTAATTTGTAAACCAGATCCCAGATACGCCAAGGTATGTGCGATCGCCTATGCTGATTCAACAGTTGATGTTGCTGAAGTCAAACCAGAGACTGCGACCGCACCCGAACCAGAAACTGCGATCGAGCAGTCGCCACCCCCGCAAAATACGGAAACAGCAGAACCTCAACCATCTCCTAATGTAACTGAGCCTGTTGCTGAAGAGCCAGAAATTGCTACCGACCCCCCGCAAAATACGGAAACAGCAGAACCTCAACCATCTCCTGCGGTAACTGAGCCTGCTGCACCCGAACCAGAAATTGCTACCGAACCCTTACCCCAACCTCCACAAGCACCCCCAACTCCTTCTGTTCCCGAAGTTACTCAACCGACAGTTGAAGACGAGGAAGAAATGGAAGTTGCGCGAGCCGATCGAGAAGAAGAGGTAAATAGCAATGAAGCAATAGAGCCTGAAGCCGAAAACGAGGAACTCGAAGCACCTGAAGAAGAAGTCGCCACCTCAGAAATCGAGCCTGAAGCCGAAAATGAGGAATTAGAAGCACCTGAAGGAGAAGTTGAAGTACAAGATCCTGAAGAGGAGGAATTAGATAGCGAAAGCCAAGCATCAGCAGATGATTCGGAAAATGAAGAAGTATTTCAAGCAGAAGAAGACACCCAAGAAGTTGCTACCAACTCCGATAGTTCTCGGATCTTAGAAAATATCGAACGGGGAACTTTAGAAGAAGGCGATCGCATCATTGCCGAAGACGGTAGTTTTTATGATTCTTATCCTTTAGAGGGCAGATCGGGAGAATCATTTACTATTTATTTAGAAAGCGATCAGTTCGATGCCTTTGTAGCTCTGATTGATGCTCAAGGTAATATTATCGAACAAAATGACGATATCGACGAAGAAAACAGTAACTCGCGAATTCAAGTAACCATTCCCGAAGATGGAGTTTATAACGTTATTGTCAATGCTTATGATAAGGGTGGTACGGGTGAATATGTCTTGACAGTACGCCGTTAAAGACTAACTTTCATCGTTCATGATTCATAATTTATTGTTTTGCCGATCTATTTGAAGGTTAAGAAATTAAATTGGAATAACTATAGTAATGACTTTTACCAAAAAACAGTATAAGATTATATATTTGGAGATATTTTGTAATTGAAATTCAGAGAGGAATTAATATATGTCTCGTTATAGAGGTCCGCGCTTGCGGGTCGTTCGCCGTTTGGGAGATTTGCCTGGTCTAACCAGAAAAAAACCTCGTAAAGCTTATCCCCCAGGACAACACGGTCAAAGCCGTCGTAAACGTTCTGAGTATGCTATTCGTTTAGAAGAAAAGCAAAAATTGCGTTTTAACTACGGAGTTACCGAAAAGCAGCTAATTCGTTATGTTCGTAAAGCTCGTCGAGTGGCTGGTTCTACTGGACAAAGCTTATTAGAGTTTTTGGAGATGCGTTTGGATAATACCATCTTTCGTATGGGTATGGCGGGTACTATTCCTGCTGCGCGTCAGCTAGTCAATCACGGACACATTTTAGTTAACGATCGCGTTGTCGATATTGCTAGTTACCAGTGTCGTCCAGGAGATGTAATCAAAGTTAGAGATCGCGATCGCTCCCGCAAATTGGTAGAAACTAATATGGAATATCCAGGTTTGGCTAATTTACCCAGTCATCTGGAATTCGACAAAAACACCTTTACAGGAAAAGTAAACGGCATCATCGAGCGTGAATGGGTTGCTTTGCAAGTAAATGAACTGCTAGTCGTTGAGTATTATTCTCGGATGGCATAATCTCTTTGGGTGGGAATTTACACCAAAGTTATTCTAAATTTTTTTCATCCTTCTCTATCCTTCTTCCTTATAGCTTCATCCTCCAATTTGGGACATGGTACGGGTATAGCTTCCTTTGTCTGTACCAGAATCCCGCTCTTTAAAGTTGATTTCGGGTTTAATTAATAATAGTTGATTGACTTGAGACTGTAACTCTCTAGCATCTTTACCATTACGCAATCCAGTCTTGAGGTCGATTTGCCCAGTTTCGTTAAGCAGACAGGGACGCAACCAACCGTCTGCGGATAGTCTGACTCGATTACAGCGATCGCAAAAACATTCTGACATCTGAGAAATAAAGCCCACCGTTCCTTTAGCACCAGGAATTTTAAACACATCCGCAGGGCCATTTCCTTTAATATTAGATTCAGTTAGTCCCCATTTTTGACGAATCCAACCGCGTATTGCTTCCGAATCAATCCAAGCTTTTTCACCAAACAATTGAGAATTACCAATGGGCATAAATTCAATAAAACGAATATGCCAATTGCGATCGATACTTAAGGCTGCAAGGTCTAAGACTTCGGTATCATTGACCCCAGGTATTACCACTACATTAAGTTTTAGAGGGTCGAATCCCACTTGATGAGCGGTTAATATACCCGACCAGGTTTGTTGCCAACGACTCTTACCCCTGTTGCCAGTAATCTTATCAAAAGTCTCTGGAATCAAAGAATCCAGACTAATATTAATCCGCTTCAAGCCTGCATTATAAAGTGGTCGTGCTAACTTACCCAACAAAAAAGCATTTGTAGTTAGAGCAATATCTTCTGTCATGGGTAGTCGGGCAATATCTCTGACTAAATCTACCAACCCAGGACGTAATAAAGGCTCTCCTCCAGTAAGACGAAATTTAGTAAAGCCCAAGGGCATAAACACATCTCGTACTAGAGAAACAATTTCTTGGTTAGTCAATAACTCTTGACTGAGTAGATAATCGAGTTCTGTACCTTCTGGCATACAGTACTGACAGCGAAAATTGCATTTATCAATCAAACTGATGCGTAGATAGTCTATTTTAGGCATTAAATAAGTCGATTTATATCTAAAGTATCTTATCGATTAGAAAGGCGATCGCGCTTTGGCGACGATAAAATGATGAAATTGTGATTTTCATGATTAAATCGGCTTCCGTAGCGATCGCAATGAAAAAAATTGATTTTCAATAAATCATTCCTATTTATTGATTTTAACGATCTAGTTGAAAACTAGTAGAGCGTCTAGACTAAAATGCTGGATTAACTTAGTAGCTTGAGCCTTGCCCAAAGGTTAATACAATCAATTTGGTCTCTTGATAGTAACAATAATGCCTACATACATAACTTTGAAATTGAATCAATCTTACCTTCTCAACTTTCAGACACTGTGTTACGCGCCCAGAAACCGCTCCTACACCAAGCCCAACAAAGCAGCCATCAAAGCTTGTTGAGCGTGCATTCTATTTTCAGC
Organism: Pleurocapsa sp. MO_226.B13; assembly: GCA_030064795.1. The sequence continues at coordinate 65,354 of JASJEI010000003.1, forward strand.
TTGATCCCAGACGCGAGAGCGATCGCTTTCAATTACTTCGGCGGTAATTTCTTCGCCTCGATGGGCGGGTAAACAATGCAGAATAATTGCTTGGGGGTCAGCATGAGCGAGTAATTGCTGGTTAACCTGATAGGGTTGAAAGATGGGAATTCTTTGGTTGGCCAACTCCTCTTGTCCCATACTTGCCCAGACATCGGTATACACCACCTGCGCTCCTTCTACGGCTGCGATCGGATCTTGGGTAACAACTATTTCCGACTGATCTCCAGCAATTTTCTGAGCCTGTTGGAGAATTTCGGGGTTGGGTTCGTAACCTTGAGGAGCAGCAATTCTGATATTAAGTCCTGTTAGCGCGCCACCCAATAAGAGAGAATTAGCTATGTTGTTACCGTCTCCGAGATAAGTTAAAGTATTACCCTGCAACGAGCCAAAACATTCTTGTACGGTCAGTAGATCCGCCAAAATTTGACAGGGATGCTCTAAATCTGTTAGAGCATTAATAATTGGAATTCGAGCATAATTAGCAAAAATCTCTAAGTCGGCTTGAGCATAGGTACGAATCGCTAAAATATCCAAATAACGGTCTAAAACCCTAGCGGTATCCTCAATCGGTTCTCCCCGTCCCACCTGAGTCACACTAGGATTGAGGTCGATGACCTGTCCTCCTAAGTTATACATTGCAGTACTAAAAGACACTCTGGTGCGGGTAGAGGCTTTATAAAATAGTAATCCCAATACATTATTAGACTGAATTACTCGCTCGCCACTTTTTAACTGACTAGCCAGAGTCAACAAATCAGTAATTTCTTCTGTATTCAAATCCGCAGTACCCAGTAAATCTCTTCCTTTAAGCTGTTTCATAATCTTTTAGTATTGTTAGCTTGTAGCCTATAGTTCTCAAATCAAGCCGACCGAGGGAAGCATTAATTTTAAAACCAAAACCGACCAGAATCAAATAAACATTAAGAAAATGCTAAAACAGAAATGACTCTGCTGAATGATAAATGACAAATGCTAAATCAACTGCGGTTATGGTCCTATCTTGCTGTGGGAGCTTTTCAAATTGGTTTTGCTGCCAGTCTTTGGAGTTATGGAACCAAAAATGCCTGGGGAGCAGAAAGCATCGTTTTAAACTATGGAGCTTTAGAATTTTCCGTTTCTCTAGACTCTTTAGAAACTTATGCCGAGACAGGCAGATTGGAAGGAGCATTAAGAAGCTATGCCGATTTTTTGACTCCAGAGCAACTAGAGCGGTTTAAAGTTGGATTAACTACCGATGCCAATTTCGATCATTTAGCGATCGCCCAATTTCTCTATTCCTATCAGGGAGAAAAAATATTAGAGCGAGTTTCGCGGGTAGTTAAAACCGATGCTCGTCAACCAGGTTTTTATGCCCTTCGTTCGGCATTAATTTTGGCTGCTGCCGATCGCGAAAATGGTGGACTGACTCCCCTCAATGTGCTGAAAAAATTTCCTACCGATACCTTGCGGATTGACTCCAGTCAAGGATTTGAAATCTTTAAAGATTTGAGTCGCATTGTGCAAAAAAATAGTCAGGCGATCGCAGCAGTAGAACAATCTGCATTAGAGGAAAGAGGTAACCGCGCGATCGTTGCTCCTGAGGTTAGGGATTTAGACTTATTAATGCCAGGGGGCTATCGCTATGACAAACAAACCTTGACCCTAGAAGATCCCAGTCGCGATCGCTCCTTTCCTGTAGACCTCTATTTACCTGAAATTCCCACCACAGAATCCCTATCCTTAATCGTTATTTCTCATGGTTTGGGCAGCGATCTGACTACTTTTGCCTATTTAGCTCAACACCTAGCTTCTCACGGTTTGGCGGTAGCCGTACCAGAGCATCCTGGTAGTAGTGCCAGTCAGATTGAATCACTACTGACTGGTTTAGATAGTGATGTCACCCCACCAGAAGAATTGATCGACCGTCCCTTCGATATTACATTCCTCTTAGACGAATTAGCCAGGGATTACGGTAGACAAATCGATACCAACAATGTGGGTATTATCGGTCAGTCTTTTGGCGCGTATACCACCTTAGCGGTTGCTGGTGCGGGGTTGAATTGGTCTACCCTAACCAGAGACTGTAGCGACTTTAGAGACTCGTGGAACTTATCCTTACTGATTCAGTGTTTAGCCTTACAAACCCCCGATGTCTATACAGATATCGTTCTAAAAGACGAACGCATCAAGGCCGCAGTTGCGATCAATCCCCTGACTAGCTCTGTATTTGGCCCAGAAAACTTAGCTCGGATAGATGTTCCCGTAATGATCGTTTCGGGGAGTGCCGATCCGATTACTCCAGCTTTATCAGAGCAAATTATTCCTTTTACCTGGTTGGAAACTGCTCAAAAATATTTAGTACTGCTCAAAGGCGGAACCCATTTTTCTACTCTCAATGAGTCTGCTGGTAGTATTCCCGTTCCTCCCCAGGCGATCGGACCAGACCCCAAAATAGCTCAAAACTACATGAAACAATTAGCTTTAGCATTTTTTGGTACTTATATCCAAGACCGACCCAAGTATGCCAGCTATCTCAATGCAGAATACGGCAATACAATTAGTAAGAGAAAAATGCCCTTGAGTTTAATTAAAGTCTTAGATCCAGAAGCTCTGCAACTAAAATAGAAACTCCTCAAAAGCTAAAAGCCATTAGCTTTTAGCTACTAACAATACTCGAACGCCACTACTTTAATTAGCAACGCGATCAAAGTACCCCTGCATTACCCAAACCGAGGATTATGCCTGCACCTAGAATATGACCCAGGCTGGTGGTTGCTAACAATTCAGCCAGACCAAAATTATCCCAGACTTCGGGTTGAGGAACGGGTAAACTAGGGCCTTTTCCTGGATTTTGAATTGCATAGCGTCCGATGGCAATACAAAACAAATTGGACATAATCATGACTAGGGCTACGCTCGGATTCCAATCGACCGTTGAAGGAGTGTATTGTACCGCCAAGATAAAATTAGATATCATTACTGTTTTGACTCCCTTGCTTTTTAAATACTATTTTTTTTGTGCTTAATACTTATTCAACAGGAATTATGGAAACCTGTAGGTATAAAACAGCCTTTCTTCTAAATAATTTACAGTAATTCAAACTTTTTACTCAAAAAAACCATTTTCGTCCAATTAATCACCGATGCGAATTAAAATCTGCGGACTCACTCAAGTACAACAAGCTATAGATATTTCTAATCTGGGTGCCAACAGTATTGGTTTTATCTGTGTCAAAAAATCGCCTCGTTATCTGACCCCAGAGAAAATCGGGGCGATCGCCTCAAGTTTACCCAGTAATATTGATAAGGTGGGAGTATTTGCCGACCATTCCCCGACAGAAATCGCAGAGATCGTCAAAACCGCTCGATTGACCGCCGTACAGTTACATGGTTCGGAATCTCCCGATTTTTGCACTCGCTTGCGCCACCTCCTCTCCGATGAGATTGAATTAATTAAAGCTTTTCGGATCGCCAGCGCAGCATCTTTGGGGGATACTGAGGCATACATAGGGCGGGTAGATACTTTATTACTAGACGCATATCATCCCCAAATGCTTGGCGGTACTGGTCAAACGCTCAACTGGGAAGACCTAGAGCAGTTTAACCCTCCTATACCTTGGCTGCTGGCAGGAGGACTAACTCCAGCTAATATTACCGATGCCCTGGCTCGTCTGCAACCCGATGGGATCGATCTTTCTAGCGGTGTAGAGCGATCGCCTGGAGATAAAGACCTACAAAAAGTAAAACAATTGTTTCAACAACTAACAATCATGAGATAATTTCACCGGCAAAATAAATAATTAGATACATGAAAGCACTAGTCGTTGGTAGTGGAGGTAGAGAACACGCTCTTGCTTGGGCATTATTACAGTCAGACAAGATAGAACGAGTTTTTTGTAGTCCTGGAAATGGGGGGACTGCAACCACGACTGGCTGTCAAAATCTGCCTTTAGCTGTAGATGATTTTGCGGGGATTAAAAATGCCGTCACCGAACACCAAATTTCCCTAGTAGTAGTCGGGCCAGAATTACCCCTCTCCTTGGGCATTGTCGATTATTTGCGATCGCACCAGATTCCTGTCTTTGGGCCGACTAAAGCAGGAGCGCGAATCGAATCGAGCAAGTCCTGGGCAAAAGCAATCATGAACCAGGCAAACGTCCCTACTGCCAAGTCGCAAACCTTCACCGATGCTGTTGCTGCTAAGGAATATATTAACCAAGAATCTGTACCGATTGCGATCAAGGCAGATGGTTTGGCTGCGGGAAAAGGGGTTATTGTCGCTATGACTCTAGAGGAAGCTCTAGTGGCAGTAGATGAGTTATTAAAAAACCAGCCAGGCAAACTAGTAATCGAAGAATATCTTACTGGTTCGGAAGTATCTGTTTTAGCCGTTACCGATGGTAAAACAATTCGTCCTCTAATTCCCGCTCAAGATCACAAACGAATTGGCGAAGGAGATACGGGTAAAAATACTGGTGGGATGGGGGCATATTCCCCCGTACCTTTGGTAACAGATGAATTGCTGACTAGAATTGAGCGAGAAATCCTCCAGCCTACCCTCAAAGCACTTCAGCAAGAAAATATCGACTATCGGGGGGTACTCTATGCGGGTTTGATGATTACTCCCGCAGGCGAACCCAAAGTAATTGAGTTTAACTGTCGTTTTGGCGATCCAGAAACCCAGGTAGTATTACCACTATTGGATACACCTTTAGATGAAATTTTACTTGCCTGTGTCGAACAAAAACTAGAACAACTACCGCCAATAAAATATAAAGTAGGGAGTGCCGTGTGTGTCGTGGCTGCTTCTGGAGGCTATCCCGATGCTTACCAAAAAGGTAATACTATTACAGGGATCGAATCGGCCCAGAATCAAGGAGCAGTCGTCTTTCAGGCAGGAACTAAACTAGAACAAGGACAAATAGTCACCTCTGGAGGACGAGTACTGGGAATTACTGCCGTAGAAGCTGATTTCAATAGGGCGATCGCCACCGTCTACGAGGCAGTCAAATCAATTCAGTTCGAGGGAATGTATTACCGTAGAGATATCGGACATCAATACAGATAATCGCTAGATAAAAATAATTGGCAAGCTTGAAAGATAAATTATCAGATTTGCTGCATATTGTGCAATGCACTTGGTAAACTATAATTCAAGCAACTTAACATTTATTATTAAACTCAAGTACATTGCTGACCTTCCTTACCAAAATCAAAGAAATTATTGCCCTCTGGTGGTCGGATTTTACCCTCCAAACCAAACTGATGGCTGCTGCTACTTTAGTGGTTTCTTTGATTATGAGTAGTCTGACTTTTTGGGCGGTAAACACTATTCAACAAGAGTCTAATATCAACGACACCCGTTTTGGTAGTGACTTGAGTATTTTAATTGCTTCTAACGCTGCGCCCTTGATAGCAGAAAACGATTTAGAAGGTCTACAACAGTTTTCCAATCGTTTTTACCGCAGCACTTCTAGTATTCGCTATCTAATTTATGCCGATGAGTCTGGCAATATCTTTTTTGGTATTCCCTACTCCCATGCAGAAGTACAAAACTCCCTGACAATCAAACGTCGGATCGAATTACCCGACGACTATGCCCAAAATAGCGACTTACCCTTTGTTCGCCAACACCAGACTCCTAACGGACAGGTAACGGATGTATTTGTGCCTCTACGCCAAGAAAATCAGTATTTAGGGGTATTGGCAGTAGGTATTAATCCCAACCCGACCATTGTTGCTTCTTCCAATCTCACCAGAGATGTAACCATTGCGGTATTTATTACCATCTGGGCAATGGTAATCTTGGGTAATGTTTTCAATGCCCTGATGATCACCAGACCGATCAAAGAACTTCTAGTCGGGGTCAAAAATATTGCTGCCAAAAACTTCAAACAACGGATTAATTTACCTCTGAGGGGAGAGCTTGGGGAGTTAATTGCTAGCTTCAATCGCATGGCAGAAAAATTAGAGAAATATGAAGAACAAAATATAGAAGAATTAACCTCCGAAAAAGCTAAACTAGAAACTTTAGTCTCTACCATTGCCGATGGAGCAATGCTCATCGATCCTAAAATGCAGATCATTCTAGCCAACCCTACTGCTAGGAATATCTTTGGCTGGGGAGAAGATGCGATCGGCGATAATGTTTTACATCGTCTTCCCTCAGAAATAACGGTTAAACTAACCAAACCGTTGTATCAGATGATCGAAAAAAAGCTCGATTCAGAACCTGAAGCAACATCTGGCGACCAAAGTCATTTAGCTACCAAAGGTGAATTCCGCATCGGTATCACTCAACCAGTACCGAGAACGATCCGCTTGTTGTTGAGTAGAGTTGTCGATGGCGGTAGCGAAAATATTAAAGGAATTGCGATGACGGTTCAGGATATTACCCGTGAGGCAGAACTAAACGAAGCTAAAAGCCAATTTATCAGCAATATCTCCCACGAATTAAGAACCCCTTTGTTTAACATCAAATCTTTTATTGAAACCCTATCTGAATATGGCGAAGACCTCACCGAAGTCCAAAGAAAAGAGTTTTTAGATACGGCAAACAACGAAACAGATCGTCTGACCCGTTTAGTTAACGATGTGTTAGATTTATCCCGTTTAGAATCCTCTCGAACCTACAGTCTCAGCGCAGTCGATTTGGCTCAACCGATCGAACAAACCCTAAGAACCTGCCAGCTCAATGCTAAAGATCAAGGAATTGAGCTTAAGCAAGAGTTAGAGACTAATTTACCCTCCGTGACTGGTAATTATGATTTATTACTCCAAGTATTGACCAATTTGGTTGGTAATAGTCTGAAATTTACCAATTCTGGAGGAAAAGTTACAGTGCGGGCATATAAAACCGATGCAGAATCTAATACCTTGGGTCAACCAGCCGTCAGAATCGAAATAAACGATACGGGAATAGGTATTTCTCCCGAAGATAAAGAGGCTATTTTTGAACGTTTCTTTAGAGTAGAAAATCGAGTACATACTCTAGAAGGGACTGGTTTAGGGCTTTCAATTGTCCGCAACATTATTGAAAAGCACAACAGCAGAGTTTACATCGATAGCGAAGTCGGAGTCGGGACTAGCTTTTGGTTTGAATTGCCGATTTGCGATCGCCCCCGCAAATAATAGTTAGACAACTTCAAGACTGAAGCTACCCTGTTGCCAGTCATCGCTGTCAAGCCAATAAAAGTTAAACTTAATTAAGACTGGTGATTCTGGATTGAGATCGACATAGTAGAAATTCAAAGCTGCAACTTCAGTAGATTCCACGTCCTCTTTGCTTTGCCAATCATCATCTCAATGACGCAGTTTAAAAGGTTTATCGGCGATAATTCTTAAAGTCGTTCCTCGCTCCATACCGGTGATTTGCCGATTCGATTTCCAGACTTCTAAAGATTGGCGATCGCAATTGGAGAGATAGCGATCGCCTTGTTTGCTTTTAACTTTTCCTCAAAAAACCCAGCCAGACTACAATCATGTTAGCCAAAAGCCCAGAATTTATTTATATTTGCCAGCCTCAAACCAACACTGAAGGTACTTTAGGCGGTTTGCGTTTGGGGGTAAAAGATTTGTTTCAGATTGCAGGGTTCCCTACGAGTGCGGGCAACCCTGACTGGCTGGCTAGCCATCCTCAACCAGCAGAGGTAACTGCACCCTGCATTATGGCATTGTTAGAAGCAGGAACAACTTTAATTGGCAAAACCCTAACTGATGAATTGGCTTATAGTCTGGAAGGGATCAATAAGCATTATGGCACGCCCATAAATCCCCAAGCACCAGAACGTATTCCTGGCGGTTCTAGTAGTGGTTCGGCTGTGGCGGTTGCCAATAATAGTATCGATATCGGTCTGGGTACGGATACTGGTGGCTCGATCCGCGTACCAGCTAGTTATAACGGTCTTTATGGTCTGCGTCCCAGTCATGGCACGATCGGCTGCGAACATCTTATACCTCTAGCACCACGGTTTGACACAATTGGTTGGATGACTCGCGACCTAGAAATCATGCTCCAGGTAGCTGAAGTACTCTTGCCAAAATCGGAAAATATTAACCTATCACACTTGGTAGTCTGCGATCTAGAAGGCATAGAGACATGGAGAGAAGCTCGCCAGCCATTGTTGACTGCCGTAGCTAGTCAATTTGAGTCAATACAATACATTCAGCTCGGTGCGGAAAAATTAACCAAAGCCAGTACTGCTTTTCGAGTCTTACAGGGTAGAGAAATTTGGCGTATTCATGGTCGGTGGCTCGAACAACAACAACCAGACTTGGCTAAAGAAATTGGCGATCGCTTTAGCTGGTGTAAAAGACTGAGTGCCAGTGACGAACGACAGGCGGAGAAGACGGCACAAGAGTTTATTGATTTTTGGCATACTGATGTATTACCTGGACTCGACCGAGTACTATTACTTCCTACTACTCCTGGTGCTGCACCGTTACTCAATACTTCAGCATCTCAATTGCGAGAATATCGTACTCGTCTGATGGGAATGACTGCACCCGCTGGTTTGACTAGCGCACCGCAAATCAGCTTGCCATATTTACATAGCGAACAAGCTCCTTGGGGTGTATCATTGCTGGCGCGTTCTGGTTGCGATCGAGCTTTACTCGACTGTGCTAACAAATTAGATCGAAATTATTACTGCGATCGTAGCCACTAACCAATTGGTCTATTAGATGATTGAGTTGTAGCAGTCATAATCGGATTTGATTCAATATGGTGTATTTAACTACAATATTCAAGCTATAAGAATTAAATTGCGATCGCATATTTCTAGTGAATGAATTATTGTTTATGACTGAGGACAGAAATGTAGCAAACGTTTAGCCAATCGATCTTATGTACAGAAGGCTATATCTACAGTCAAAAGTCAAAATTTAGAGAATTGGTATAACTCTATCTTGAGTTTAGCAGCAAGATTTTAGGAATTTGTCAAGAAATAGCTGC
>JASJEI010000033.1 GCA_030064795.1 Pleurocapsa sp. MO_226.B13
AGCCAGAGGTTATTGCCCGCCGACCGCCCCAATTGTGAGGGGTAAGCGTGTCAAAGTCCCCAAATTCGTAGGGGCGGTCGGCGAAGGCTGACCAACTTTGACCAGGTTTTCTCTCGGGGCGACCCCGCGTCCTAAAGGATACCGCTTCGCATATCGACGAGAGGCGCAAGGGAATGCGCCCTTCCCGAAGGGCAATTAGGAAATGATGCTTTTTTTACAGTAGTTTAATTGCTAATTATTTTCAATATGCTTAAAAAGAGCGAATGAAGGAATGACTAATCAATTGTTTTATATCCCAGAATATCGACATATTCTCATCTGAATGCCAAATTATGCCGATTCTATGTCCACTGCGATCGCATTTACTGTATGATTACTGTACTAAACTAAGCGTTGATTAGATTGTTTAACCGACGCAACACAAATACGGGTTCTAATTTTCACGACTCAGGTAAAATTGCTAAATGAATCCTTGTTGATGAGCAATTTACTATGGAAGAAAAACCGAAAAATTTTAAGGTGGGCGATCGCGTTAAGATAGTCGCCCTCCCTGCCTATATTAAAACCGCAGAACCCATGCCGATGCTGCGTTCCCCCAGTCTCTTAACCGTAGGAGAACAAGGAACGATTATAGATCGTCGTCCTGGGGGTTATTGGGGTATTCGCTTTACTCAAGGAGCTTTTTTACTCGAAAGTCAGTATATAGAGGCAATTAGTAATTAAACTAATTAAGATGTAGATAGATAATTTAGAGACCACCAATTCCTTAACATGGAAGTATCCGAATTAAAACGCCAGATTGAAACCATATCTCTACACCTGGGTAAAGCTCAGGAGTATCTTTGACCCACCAGCAATCATTGCCAAAGTACAAGATTTAGAGCAAAGAGCAGCACAGCCAGATTTTTGGGATGACCAAGCCACTGCACAAAAGGTTTTACAAGAATTAAACGATCTAAAATCAAATTTGGAGCAATATCAAAGTTGGCAAAGGACTCTAGAAGACACCAAGGCGATCGCTGAATTACTAGAGTTAGAATCAGACGAGGCATTAGCTACCGAAGCCCAAAATAATCTCGAACAACTAGAAAAAGAGTTGGAACTCTGGGATCTACAGCAGCTTTTATCTGGTACTTACGATACCAAAGGGGCTGTTTTAACGATTAATGCTGGCGCGGGAGGTACGGACGCACAAGACTGGGCAGAAATGCTCTTGCGGATGTATACTCGCTGGAGCGAACAAGAGGGCTACAAAGTTCGTTTGGCCGAGTCCTCTCCAGGGGATGAAGCAGGAATTAAATCTGCCACCCTAGAAATAGAAGGACGTTATGCCTACGGTTATTTAAAAGGCGAAAAAGGCACGCACCGCTTGGTTAGAATTTCTCCCTTTAATGCCAATGGCAAACGACAGACTAGCTTTGCGGGGGTAGAGGTAATGCCTAATTTGGAAGATGAAGAACTAGACATAGAAATTCCCGATAAAGATTTAGAAATAAAAACTTCCCGTTCTGGTGGTGCAGGGGGACAAAACGTCAACAAAGTAGAAACCGCCGTCCAAATTGTCCATTTACCGACCAAAATCTCTGTTCGCTGTACCGAAGAGCGATCGCAACTGCAAAACAAAGAAAGGGCAATGGCTCTTTTGAAGGCAAAGTTACTGATCATTGCTGAAGAACAACGAGCGCGAGAAATTGCCGAAATCCGTGGTGACATGGTGGAAGCAGCCTGGGGTAATCAGATTCGTAATTATGTCTTTCATCCCTATCAGATGGTTAAAGATCTGCGGACAGAAACCGAAACTACCGATGTCAACGACGTGATGGATGGCAATCTTAATGCCTTTATCGAAGCCTATCTGCGCCAAGAAAATCAGCTTGTTTAGCTTCAACTGAGGTTGGTCGTTGAAACCTGGGATTTGACGCTCTGGGGGGATTTATAAACAAAAAACTAAACTGAGCGCGATCTAGGGGATTTGGGGACTAATACTTCCCTACCTCCCCACTTTAGCGATCGCGTTAACTGGTTCGTGTCTACTACTTTTTTTCCACCCTAAAGGGTAAACTTACGAACCTAATTTTATTCGCTGTTTTGGACAATTGTTACAAATTGCAAAGTATAATAATCAAACTAGGTCGCTCTATTTTGCGACTTTTTGTCAAACCATTATTTGAGATAAGTATATTTAAATGCGAGTTGCGATCGCCGGAGCAGGATTAGCAGGGTTAGCCTGTGCAAAATATTTGGTTGATGCAGGACATCAGCCCATTGTCTTAGAAAGAAGAGATGTTTTGGGTGGCTTAGTAGCTGCTTGGAAAGATGAAGATGGAGACTGGTACGAAACAGGTCTACACGTCTTTTTTGGGGCATACCCTAACATGATTCAGCTAATGACAGAATTGGGGATCGAAGACAGGCTGCAATGGAAGCAGCACGCCTTAATTTTTAATCAGCCAGAGAAACCAGGGACATATTCTCGGTTTAACGTCCCCGATATCCCCGCGCCTTTTAATGTAATTATTTCGATTCTGCGCAACAACGATATGTTGACTTGGACGCAAAAGTTCAGGTTTGCCATTGGATTGCTACCTGCTATTGTTCGAGGTCAGCAGTACGTAGAAAATATGGACAAATACGACTTGCTGGCTTGGCTAGAACAGCAGGGAATTGACGAGCGAGTCAATAGCGATATTTTTATTGCTGCTTCTAAAGCGTTGACTTTTATTAACCCCGAAGATGTTTCCGCTACTATTCCCCTCACCGCAATCAATCGCTTTCTCAAAGAGCGATATGGTTCTAAGGTGGCATTTCTAGACGGTTCGCCTACCGAAAGATTATGTCAACCAATGGTAGACTACATCACCAAAGCTGGCGGAGAAGTGCGCTTAAACGCTCCTTTGAAGCAGATTATCCTCGACGATAATGGTCGGGTCAATGGCTTCTTAATTCGGGGTTTAAACGGAGCAGAAGATGAGCTAGTTAAAGCGGATGCTTATGTCTCGGCGATGTCTGTAGACGCACTCAAACTGATGTTGCCCGAAGAGTGGAAACAAAAAACCTTCTTCCAAAAAATGTCTAAATTAGAAGGGGTAGAAGTAATCAACCTACATCTGTGGTTCGATCGCAAGATTACCGAAATCGATCATTTACTATTTTCGCGATCGCCTTTACTCAGTGTCTATGCGGATATGAGCAACACCTGTAAGGAATATGCAGACCCCGATAAGTCGATGTTAGAGCTGGTACTCGCTCCCGCTAAAGACTGGATCGCCCGCTCCGATGAAGATATTATTGAAGCGACCATGGCGGAACTAAAAAAACTCTTTCCTCAGCACTTTGATGGCGAAAATCAGGCAAAACTACTCAAATCTAAGGTTGTTAAAACACCGCGCTCGGTTTATCGTGCAGTAGCGGGGACACAATCCTATAAACCAACTCAAAAAACTCCAATTAACAATTTTTATCTCGCAGGCAGTTATACTAAGCAAGAATATCTAGGAAGTATGGAAGGTGCAGTGCTTTCTGGTAAACTAGCAGCCAAAGCGATCGCCCTTGATTATCCAGTCAGCGATAAAATCGGTCGAGAAATGACCGCCGTTGGTGTTTAATATATCTTGTCTGTTGTTTGTCTTTTATCGGCTAGTCGAGGAAACAATTTTAACTAGTTTGGGCAAGCACAGACAAAGTACATCGCCCTATCTCCTGCCCTAAACAAGACAGTAACCCCGTTTGCTTCTGAATGTTGCAATTACCAAAATCAAAAACGCAAAAAAATCTAGTCTCGGTAGACGAGGCATATGAACTCTGTCGTCAAATTACGGCAGAATACGCCAAGACTTTTTATCTCGGTACTTTATTGATGCCGAAAGAGAAGAGCAAAGCGATTTGGGCAATTTATGCTTGGTGTCGTCTCACAGACGAACTGGTAGATGGTGAAAAAGCAAAATATACCACTAAAGAAACCTTAATAGAATGGGAACAACAACTAGAGTCTATTTTTGCTGGGTATCCTATAGCTGATACAGATGTAGCCTTAGTAGATACTATTCAACGCTATCCGATGGGCATTCAACCTTTTCGGGATATGATTGCCGGACAGCGCATGGATCTGATTCAAAACCGCTATCAAACCTTTCCAGAATTAGAGCTTTATTGTTATCGGGTTGCTGGTACGGTAGGTTTGATGTCCAATGCTGTTTTGGGTATTGGCCCAGACAAAAATGGCGTTCCTTGGGAGAAAGACAAACCAATCTACGTACCGACAGAAGAAGCAGTCGCCCTCGGTTTAGCAATGCAGCTGACCAATATTTTGCGCGATGTCGGAGAAGATCTACAACGCGATCGCATTTATCTTCCCCTCGAAGATCTCCACGCCTTTAACTACACTGAAGCAGACTTAATCGCTGGAGTCATTGATGACCGTTGGAAAGCGATGATGAAGTTTCAAATCAAACGCGCCAGAGGATATTATCTAAAGGCAGAGAAAGGTATTCGCTATTTGATTCGCGATTCTCGTTTGCCAGTTTGGGCTTCTTTGATGCACTATCAGGGGATTCTCAACGAAATTGAGGCTAATAACTACGATGTCTTTAATAAACGAGCTTTTGTCCCTAAATACAAGAAAATTTTATCGCTTCCTGTTGCCTGGTTGAGAGCGCAGGTACTTTGAGATTGTTGATGGTTGAGGAGCAATATCGAGTGGGTATAACTACCTTAGATAAAAGTTCTCCATGGATTTTGGCTCGATTCTCCCATGTGGAAGCCTTGGAATCCGCTAAATATAGGAATTCTCTATGACACAGGATTTCTGTCATTTTTCTCCATGTTGGTAGATAATCTGACTCATCCCCTCCATTAAAGAGCCAAAGTGGCTCCCAGTAAGGGCATTCCTAATGGGTCTAACGTTGCCAACATTTGACGATATTGTCTTAAATCAGGTCGTCGATCTTTACTATACCCAAATTTAATCAGGGATGATTCTTCCTCGCTTTCTGAAATTTGATGATATACCGAAAAACTAGTGGTGTCACTTCTCGCTTGTTTGGTGGGTAATTCATAGGCTTTGACCAAATGTTGAGATCATGACATCTCCATCTGAGGGAGGGTCTCTGTTCTGCCAAGTGTTCTCAATAAATCGCCACAACGGTCATCTGTTGCCTCTTTTTCTCGGATTTCCCATCCAGTTATTCCCTCTAAACTTCTTTGATGTTCCGAGACCCATTTTTCTAGGCAACATATCCTATGGTCGGCTTCACTCACGATATAGGTCAGTAATAATACCGCTAGTTCTCCATAACTTAGTCCTTGACGATTGCCATGAGGGAATGCTAGATGATTGTCTATGATTGACGCAACCTTCATTTGTGTTATCCAATAGATAATTAAGGGGAGATCATCTATTCGTTCTGACTGGATTTGTGACGTAATTAATCGACTCCTTGTTGCCTAACACTTGACTACATAAGGATTTTAACCTTTTTTGCCCACTGTACCCCTTAGATTTAAGCGAACGGTGAGTCCTAAACCTAAGAGTATTGGTCAAGCAGACAAATCATCTGTGTTTATCTGTGTCCATCTGTGGACTTTTCTAATAACTCAAATTAAGTCGATCGCGCCATTACAAAAAAATTTAATATTTGTTTAACAAACAATCTCTGACATTGGATACAACCTTTGTTGGTTAGGCAATTCGAGTTAAGCTGAAATAACGAGCTAATTATTTAAAAAATTAACCTATGAAATTTCGATTTGTGACCATATTGTTGATTTCTGGTCTTTTCTGGCTGAGTAGCTGGATTGTAACGCCTTCGGTTATGGCAATGACTTCTATTAAATTAACCAATCTTTCCTACGAGCCTTGCCCTGGTGACGAAGCTAAGGGAAGCGTGACTAGTGGTGATATTAGACCGGCTGATTGTTACATCATCAAGGGTAAAGCCAAAAATATCTCTGGCAAAACTGTGGTGGATGCCGATGTTTTTGGACGTATCTATGATGCTAATGATAATTCGACTTTTGAAAATCGGGGACGCATTGGCACGATCGAAGAAGTTCCCCCAGGAGTAAGTAATTTTGAGATCAGGGTTAGCGTTCCTGCAAATCAACCTACTCCCTTAAAATTAAAAAATTTCAAAGCTTCTGGGTTTGCAGGAAAAGTGCGCCCTTACTATTATGACGATTTTGAATATGACAATTAAGTCTAAAATCCACTGGCAAAAGAAGCAGCAGAGAAGGAAGCCAGTGAGCTTTGGATAAACTGCAATAAAAACAGTGCTAAAATTGCCGAGATATCAATCCCGCCCAAGGGTGGGATAATTGAACGGAAGATATTTAGGTAGGGGTCGGTAACGGGACTGAGGTAGGAAATGATTTGACCTGCCCATTCCGCAGTCTGAAACCAAGACAACAAAATTCTAACAATCAATAATACCCAATAAATATTTAAAAAGCTAATAAGACTAGTAATTATCAGATTCATAAATTTAATAAACTCCGAAGTCGATCGACATTTGTTTGCTGTAGTTATCATAACTTTACTATTAATGTCAATTTGCAAGCCTCGATACTTACACTGACGAAAATGAAAAGTAGACCCAGTAAACAAATGCAAAGTACTATATGATTCTAGTTCATTTCGCGCTTTTGTTCGGTCGTAGACATCAATGATAAAAAAATTAAATCCTACAAGTTGGCTTTGATAGTTTGTTTGCTGAGTCTTCAAGGCGATCGCCTTGACTTTAATAGTAGAGTTAGCTAACGATTTGTTTTTGTTTTTGGGTTCTAATTTCCAGGTAAACCAACAAAGCATTAATATCGGCAGGGTTGACACCACCAATACGAGTAGCCTGACCGACAGTCAGGGGTTTAACCTGGTTGAGCTTTTCTCTAGCTTCCATCCGCAAGGTTTCCACAGTTAGATAGTCTAAATCCTGGGGTAATTTGCGTTGTGTATGACGGCTAATCTGGTCGATTTGGGTTTGCTGACGTTTGATATAGCCAGAATATTTAATATCGATTTCTGCCCCTTCTGCTTCTGCGGTAGTGAGTTCGGGGGTATCCAGACCGTATGATTTCAGATTGGCATAATGAAAACCTGGGCGACGCAATAATTCTGCTAGAGTAATCGACCCTTTAATTTTTTGTTGCGTCTCTTTGGCGATCGCCACTCCGACGAGATCTTTTTCTTTGATGCGAGTTTCATAGAGTCTTTCTTTTTCCGCTGCTATTTTGGCTTGTTTGTCGGTATAGAGTTGCCATCGGCGATCGTCAATTAAGCCGATTTCTCTACCCAAAGGAGTCAAACGGCGATCGGCATTGTCAGAACGTAAAACTAAACGATATTCCGAGCGACTAGTCAACATTCGATAGGGTTCGCGGAGGTCTTTAGTACAAAGATCGTCAATTAATGTACCCAGATAACTTTGTTCGCGAGCAAAAACCACTTCTGGTTCTCCTTTGACAAACCGCACCGCATTAATTCCCGCTACTATGCCTTGGGCTGCTGCTTCTTCATAACCCGTCGTTCCGTTAATTTGTCCCGCGCTAAATAATCCCTCTACTTTTTTAGTCATTAAGGTTGGATAACACTGAGTGGCGGGTAAAAAATCATACTCAACTGCATAGGCAGGACGAAGCATGGTGCAGTTTTCCAGACCAGGAAGAGTTCTAAGCATCGCTAACTGGATTTTTTCTGGCAATCCTGTAGAAAATCCCTGAATATAAAGTTCGGGTATTTCTCTGCCTTCGGGTTCGATAAAGATCTGGTGACTTTCTTTATCCGCAAAGCGAACGATTTTATCTTCAATACTGGGACAATAGCGCGGGCCTTTAGCATCAACCCAACCACCATACACGGGAGACAGGTGTAAATTATCCCGAATAATTTTGTGAGTTTCGGCGGTAGTACGAGTCAAATAGCAGTTCATCTGCTCTCTTTCTACCCAGGCTTCGGGGTCAAAACTAAACCAGCGTAGTTCTTCATCGGGGGGTTGGGGAGTCATTTTGCTATAGTCAACAGATCGCTTGTCTACCCTGGCAGGCGTACCTGTTTTCAGTCTGCCTGTTTCAAAACCAAGCTGATTGAGGGTTTCAGTTAAACCTGTGGCTGCAAATTCTCCCGAACGTCCAGCCTCCATAGACTTATTACCGACCCAGATTCTTCCACCTAAAAAAGTGCCAGTCGTCAAAATAACTGCTTTTGCCCCAAAACAAGTACCGAAGTAGGTTTCGATGCCAATTACCTCATCATTTTTACCCAGCACCAAATCCGTGACCATACCCTCGCGGATGCTCAAATTCTCTTGATTTTCTACGATCTGCTTCATAACCACAGCATATTCTCGCTTGTCGGTTTGCGCCCGCAAAGCCCAGACCGCAGGGCCACGAGAAGCATTTAAGACCCGTTTCTGGAGATAAGTGCGATCGCTTACCTTACCAATTTCTCCTCCTAGAGCATCAACTTCATGAGTTAACTGAGATTTAGCAGGGCCACCCACCGCAGGGTTACAGGGTTGCCAAGCAATTCTGTCTAGGTTAAGAGTCAGCATCAGGGTGCGACAACCCAATCTTGCTGCTGCCAAAGCAGCTTCACAGCCAGAGTGTCCGCCACCGACCACGATAATATCAAAAAAGTCTTGAAAATCTACAGGATGAGATACGGTCATATTAATTAACGAGTTTCAATAGGAAAATAATTATCTTAAAATTCCTAAAATTACTATAGTGTCTGGCAATTGTGCCTGTAATTAATTGTAACGTAGACAGTTATCCCCATTGATTGTCAAGCCATCAATTCCGTAAAGTCCCGCTAAATCGAAGATATTTGTAATAACCAATGACCGATGACCAATTTACGATCCGATAACAGTTTTCGCTTTACTCAACTTATTGCGGTCGGGTAATTCTTTTTCCAAATATCGCAATCTTGGCTCTCGGCAAGCGATCGCCACAACCATTAAATTTAGAATTCCTAATAACACCAGTAACAAAGTCACACCCTGTCCCATACCTGTATTAATAAATCTACTAATACTCCTGGCGATGATTCCACCTTCTGCCATGAGAGGATTGAGAACATTATCTACTAAAGGCCCTGCTAGCAAATAAGCACAGATAGCCAGCGAGCGCTCTAAAGTTTGCTGGAGGGCAAATACCCTACCTTGTAAATGACTGGGTACTTTGCTTTGCCAAATTGCTTGGTTGCAGCTAACTATAATCGGTTGAGAAAATAAGTAACCGAAGATTCCAATTGCCAAGACCAAAGTGGAAATTTTTAGACCGCCGACTAAAATAATTATTCCTTGAAAACCGACAAAGCCAATAATTGCCTTGACACGGTTTTTTGGGCCAGACCAAAGACTCATCAGCACGCTACCTAAAAGCATTCCGCAACCACCAACTGATAGTACTATTCCTAGTTGTTCGGTCGAATCTGGTTGATAGAGCAAGGGCCACAAGACTACTTCTAGCATTCCCATTGTGAAATAGCTGATGGCAATAAAACACACCAAACGAACTAAACCAGGTCGCAGGACAATATAATTCCAGCCAGCAACAGCATCAGATACTACCCGATCGACTACCTTACTTCTTCTTTTGCGAGTAAATCTTTTGAAATCTGGAAATTTGACGCTTAATAAGCTAATAACAGCAACTATAAAAGTAACAATATCTACAAATAAAATTGTTTTTAAGCCAAAAAACTTCATCAACATACCTGCGATCGCGGGAGCAGCAATTTTGGCAATTGCAAAGGAAGCTTGTACCATGCCATTGGCGCGACTCAAATTTTTCGCTGGTACTAATTGGGCGATCGCTGCGATATAAGCTGGCTGTTGAAAAGCATTGAGGCTGGATGAAATTGTTAATGCTAGATAAATATGCCAAATTGCTAAACTATTTGACCCTACCAGAGCTAGTATTACTAGGGTGATCATTCCCGTCCCTAGATCGCTCATAATCATTGCGTAACGGCGATTCCAGCGGTCTACTAACACTCCAGCTAAAGGTGAAATAATTACCTTTGGCAGATACATAAATAATATAGTTAGGGCAAATTGAGTAATTGTCCCTGTATCTTGATATGTTTGCTCCAAGATCCAAAATCCCAAAGCAAATTCTGTCAGTTTAGAACCCAGTAAAGAGATAACTTGCCCAACCCAGACAATAAAGAAAGTTTGCATCTGTTTTTGTATATTTTGTTAGTCAACATAGAAATAGACGATTTGTGTGTGTGTGGAAGCTGAAAAGTGAATATTTGTATAGACTACAAAGTCTATACAGTGTAGCCGAGAGATTTTTGAATGCCAAAAGGCGCGACTAGATTCCGTTCTTCGATTAAATAATTTTCATAGATGATAGATCTATAGGGGCAACTTATGAATCACCCTCTAGAAATATCCTCTTGGTCTATTTAGTAGGAGTTCAACGTTATGTAGTATGCCTTAAATTTTACGGCTTCACAGGTATTTGTATTTGAGCTACAAAAGACTATGTTAGTATTTCAGTACTTTCTATCATAGGTTAAATTGCCTAAGACCAACGATTTCCAACCAAGTTTAGTTGAAAACCACCAAGCTTGCTTAACGTTAAACTATTTATAGATAGTTTTTAACTCTTTTTTGTTTCGTAATCATGAAATTTTCAATTATGTCTTTCTATAACTGGTCTCTTACTTTATGATGAAGAAGCAATAATTAGGTTTAATGATTGATTAAGAAAAGTAATTACCAACTTTAGCGACAAGTGTCGAAACCAAAATAATGTCCAATCTGCTTGAAGGCAACGACATTAATTGAAGTCAGTGGCGATAAGAGAAAAATAAAGATCGATGGCAAGGGTGGAGAATTACGCGGATAACTACTACTCGACTTTGGGAGTATCCCGAAATGCGACTTCAAAAGAAATCAAAATAGCTTTTCGTCGTTTGGCTCGTCAGTATCATCCTGACTTGAACCCAAACGATCCTATTTCAGCTGAGAAATTTAAGCAGATTTCTCAAGCTTATGACGTACTATCCGATACAGCGAAACGCCGTCGTTACGATCGCCATGTTTCTTCCCCTCGAAACCAAGCAAAAACTACTCACCGCACTCGGTCAAAGAGTACCCACTACTATTCTACGCCGAGAACGGCTCAAGAGTATTACCATCGAGGAACTTTACGTACCCAGCACAAAGAATATCGTCAAGCTATAGAAGATTATACAAAAGCAATCGAACTCGATCCCAAATTTATCGATGCTTATCTCAAAAGATGCGAAATGCGCTACAAAATGGGGGATAATCAAGGCGTTTTGGATGATTGCTACCGAATATTTGGCATCAATCCCAACGTGGCAAAAGCTCATTATTATCAGGGAAGAGCGCGCTATAGTTTGGGTTATACTCAACCAGCGATCGAATCTTATAATTCGGCGATCGCTCAAGATAATAATTATCCCCAGGCATACTATTATCGAGGCATTGCCTACAAAGAAATATTAGCCGTCTCTTCTGCTGTCAACGATCTTAATAGAGCAGCAGAACTTTTTCGTCTCCAAAAAAACTATGAAGCTTATCGTCGTAGCCAAAAAATCATCAACGAACTAACTAAAAATAATCAGCTCTTTGGTTGGGTTGATAATTTAGTTCACAACTCCCTGATGACCTTGAGTTTTTCCTTCCTCAATCCTGGCGGGGGATTATTACCTGCATTTTCTCGTCTTAACGGTAAACAATCAAGGCAAGTGGGAGTAATCTACGGACTATTTTCCAGTTTGTGTTTTGTCTGTAGCTATTTTATGACTGGCTTACCTATCGATATAGCAGTATGGCAATTGTTCTTGATTGGTTTGATTCCTTTTGTCAGTTTTGTGGCTACTGGTAACATTGTGCGTTTCGCGCTACACCATCGTGGTCGCTTTTCTACTGATGTCTTTATTGCTGGAGTCGCCCTCGCTCCCCTAGCATTTGCCAGTATTTTAATCGGATTTATTCCGCTCTCAGCATTTTCTTTGAGTATTCCTTTGACACTCTTGGGTCTTTCCTACAGCGCGTTAACTCTCAACGCTGGCTATACCCAATTACTAAATATCAATGAATCAAAAGCTGCTTTGACTGTGGCTTTGATGTTGGTAATTAATAGTTATGTCTGTTTGTCCTTAATCTCTAGTTTGGTTATTTAGACAGAAACTGCCTTTAAGTGACCTAGATCGACAGGATTTAGGATAAAAACCTTCTGCGCCTTTGCCCCAAACTAAGCGGGGTAAACGTCTTGGCGAGAGATCTTTTTCAATTTCTGATTACATTTATGTTGCAAAAAATATTTCCATCGTATATACTACAAAAGTAATCAAAAGTCAGCGATCGTTCAGCAGTCTGAATTAAGGAACAAGGAAAGAGGAGAAAGGAACGAGGATCTCAAAACTAAAAACTAATACCAATTTTAAAAAGTAATGAGAGACTTAGTAGGTTGGATTACACGAAGTAAAACCCAATTTAAACCCAATTATTGTTGAGTTTACGAAACTAAACCCAACCTACAAATACTCTATCGATCTCTCTCACTACTTTAGGAAAATGGTATAAAAACTAATCATGCGATGGTAGCTCAAGAGGTAGAGCATCAAAAACATCCTTGTTCAGAACTTATCCCTATGGGGTCGAAGAATTGAGGGTTATCGACTACGGATCGGATGGTTGCAGGTTCGAGTCCTGCCCATCGCATTGTAAAGAATGAGGAGAAAGGAAAGAGGAAACAGGATAAAAAATTGAAAATATCTAAAAATATCTAAAATCTAAAAATCTATAGTCAGGCGGTGGTAGCCAAGTGGTAAGGCAGCATTATCCTTGTTCAAAACTTATCCCAATGGGGTCGAAGAATTGAGGGTTATCGATTGGAGATCGGCGATCGCGGGTTCGATTCCCGTCCATCGCTTTAGAAGCAGAAAAGAAGGAAAAAGGAGGATAAAAAGTAATTGAAGATTAAGAGCTTAAAATCAATAATTAATCGAGCGACGGAAGCCAATTTGGTGGCATTATCCTTGATTCAGAACTCACCCCTGTGGGGTCGAAGAGTTGAGGGTTATCTGGTTCGACTCTAGTCCGTCGCACCAAATTTAATATTAGCAAGCGTTGGTAGCTCAGTTTCAACATCTTTGTTCATAGCTTATCCCAATGGGGTCGAAGAGTGAGGGTTATCGGTAAGAGCAGCTAAGTGCATATCTTAGTGTGTCGTGAGTTCAAGCCTCACCCAACGCACCAAACATTTATAGCCGTACAAAATTAGGTTAGGACAAGTAAAGTTATTGGTTCGCAAGTAGCAAGTAGCCCTAAAGGACTCGCTGCGCGTCGCAGTAGCGAGTAGCAAGTTAAAAAATGTCCTAACCTATGAACGTACTGCGATATATCTCTGGGATGGATGGCGGAATTGGTAGACGCGATAAACTAAACGCCTTTGTTCGTAGCTTATCCCTCTGGGGTCGAAGAATTGAAGGTTATCGGTATTTATTAACTAAAGTTGTGTAGGTTCAAATCCTACTCCATCCCCTGTTTAGTCGATTTGTTTAATTAGATCGACAAACAATCTTGCGAGTATGTTGCTCGCAACAAATCATTTTGCCTGAAAAGGCTGGAGGTAAGATGAATTACCGTTTTTTTACTAACAAGAATCAAACACCTCAAAATCAAGCCATTCCAGGACGCGAAGCGGAAATGATCCCAGGACGTTCTGGTGGCTATATGTTCGAGGCCGATCTTTGGCAAATTCTGCGTCGTTGCTTGTTAATTGGTACGGCGCAAAGTACCTACTATGCCAATAAAAGAGAATTGACCGATGATTTTATCGCTACTGTCAAAAAAGCGATCGCATCCGATCCTAGTCGTGTAGCCAAGGAAATTGTCTACGCTAGTGATGGACGTTCGATAAATAACAGCGCACCAATTTTAGCTTTGGTATTGCTTTCTCTGGGAAGTACATCAGCAGCAAAACAAGCATTTCGAGAAATCTTTCCCCAGGTAGTTCGTACTGGAAGTCATTTTTATGAATGGTTAAGTTACACCAAATCTTTGCGGGGTTTTGGCAAGATAATTAAAGAAGTAGGTACGGCTTGGCTGTCGAGAGAAGACGTTAAAGGTTTAGCCTATCAACTTTTGAAGTATCAACAACGTCATGGCTTTAGTAACCGTGATGCCTTGAGACTATTTCATGTCAAACCAGCAACCGAAGAACACGATCGCCTTTATGATTGGGTAGTCAATGGTTGGTCGGAATTACCCGAACAAATTCCTTCAACCGCACTAGCACAAATCTGGTGGTACGAATGGCTAAAACGTCATCCCGAAGCCACTCATCGAGCGATCGCCGAAGGAAAATTAACTCATGAAATGGCTGCCCCTGTAGGTAATATGGATCGTCAAGCATGGCAGTTATTGTTTGAAACCATGCCCATTGGTGCAATGCTGCGTAATTTGGGTTCATTAACTCAATTGGAAGTGTTGCGAGTTGATAGTACTCGTAATTTAAAGCGAGTAAAAGCGGTTTTGAATAATCAAAGCTACCTGCGAAAAGGTCGCATTCACCCTATCGATGTTCTTAAGGCGTTAAAAACCTATTCTAGTGGCGGTAAAATCGGACGCAGCCAAAAAAACTGGACTCCCATTCCCCGTATTGTCGATATCTTGGAAAAAACTTTGGAACTATCTTTTAAGGTAGTCAAGCCAACCAACAAGGTATTTCTTCATGCGGTAGATATTTCTAGTTCGATGTCTTATGGTGTAGTCGATTCAGTAGGATTAAGCTGCTGTGAAATTGCCACGGCAATGTCTTTGGTAACGGCAAAGGCAGAAAAAAACTATGCTATTCGCGGTTTTTCGACCAAATTTGTCGATTTAGGGATTACCAGTCGCGACTCATTCACTTCTGCCCTCAAAAAAGCCAGCAATCAAAATTTTGGTGGTACAGATGCCAGTGTTGCTTATGATTGGGCAATTAAGCATAAATTTAAAGCAGACGTTATTTGTTTTTGGACAGATAATGAAAGTTGGGCGGGAAGAAAACATCCCGCACAAGCTTTAAAAGAATATCGCCGTAAAGTCAATCCCAATGCGAAAGCAGTATATATCACCCTTGCACCTTATAACATTACCTTAGTCGATCCTCAAGATAACAATTCTTGGGATTTAGCGGGTTTCGATCCTGGTACT
>JASJEI010000126.1 GCA_030064795.1 Pleurocapsa sp. MO_226.B13
GGGAATTGGGGAATTGGGGAATTGATTAATCCCTAAATCCCTATCTCCCTATCTCCCTATCCTCACAAGGGTAGGTTTTTTACAATCTACGAAGAATTAGAAAAGGACAAATCGCTGAAAGGATTGAGGGAATTGGGAAGCAAGCAACCAAGCGTCACAGACTGACCCATGAGTAGTCGCGCTACGATAGTTAACAAACCGTTAAGAAAACAAGATACTTGACGAGAAGGAGAAGTCGCTCGCTCTTCTTTACCACTCAAAGATTTATCGGATTGGGTGTCAGATTCTCCACCAAGAGTTACCATCCAAAGCAAAGCAACAGCCATTGCCAACCAATGACGTTCGGCTCGGTCTGGTTGTCTAAGACGAGTTTTATGCCATTGCCAACCATCACTTTTGAGATCTCGATAAGAGCATTCAACAGCGTGATTGGACAAGCTGGGGAAACAAAGCGCGTCCCTCACGCTCAATCCAAGAGCGAAATCGATCCCACAAAATATCGGCATTTTCTGACTCTAAATCAGTGAGAATTAGCCATGGGTCAGCATAACCATCATCCCATCGAGCCAGCAAGGTACATTTAATGGGATTAGTTTTAAAGCAAGTCACTCGTCCTGACCAACTCATCCCAGTAGAGGGAACAATAGTGGCTCTTTGGATGCCATCGAGTTGAATTCTCTGTTTGATACTGACCCTGATGATTAATTCTCAAGAAGGGATGCCAATCTAAATTCACAATTTCTTGAAATAACCAATCAGCATAAAGTCCTCGATCTGCTGCCACAATTACTTTCCAATCTGTCGGGACAATTTCCTTGAGATTCGAGAATAATTCTTGCCAGTATGGTTTCCAACTACCTTTTTCTGTACCTTTGACTACTTTCCAAGCTACAGGAATGGCACTACCTTGATATAAAACATTGATTGAAAGAACGACAAAATTTTGACCGATGCTGGTTACATCTAATGCCATGGGCAATTCTTGATTACTTTGAGGCAGCAAATCGACAATCCATTTTAGTAATGAAGCAAAACAGTCTTTTACTTCCAGAGATACTCGCTTATTCCCTTTTTTGGCTTTTTCCTTGCCTTCTTTGTACCATTCTTTTAATCTCTGGCGTACCGTATTGTCTTTTTCCTGATTAATCTTGGCAATTAAAGTGGACACCCTTGTCAAACTACTTGATTTGGTCATTACCATCCCAAAGCTCCACGTTGCTAATCCTGAAACTTGAGGTAAGCTGAGTTGGGGAAATCTTAGGCTGAGAATTTGTTTCCAATCCTTGAGATGTCGATTTAATTTCATCTCTTGAAAGCTATTGTTGACTTCTCTTAATACTTTTACCTTATTTTCTGAGCTTTTACTCCTCCCTTTGTAAAAAACCTACCCTTGTGAGCCCCGACCACCTCCCCCATCTTCCCCATCTCCCTCTGCATCCTCTGCCAATCTGTAGCAAGCTTTAACGTTAATTAACAACAGAATAATCAAGTAATTCTATTACTTCTGTAGCAGAAAAGGAGCGTTTTTGTTGAATAGAAAGCTGTTTGATTTTTTCGCGAAACTGTTGGTATTGTCGAGGGGATAAAGGAATATTTAGTTGTTTTTCAAATAGATATTTAAAATTACTAGCACCGCTAAATTTGCCAAAATATATTTCAGGTTCGCCTGTCTCGAAAAGATAATAACTATCGCGATCGCGCAACAAAGATTCTACGTGAATTCCTGTTTCATAGCGTAAACTTTCTGGGGAGTAGGGAGAATTAGCGCGAAATCCTTTGCTAGCTAAATAATTAGTAATATTACACAAAGCATCATAGTTAATTCCTGTTACCTGCCAACCATAGCGCAATTTTAAACCATTTAAAACTTGTTCGATGGCGGTATTCCCCGCTCTTTCTCCAATACCGCCAAACGTCCCCGAAATGCCCTTAGCACCAGCTAAAATTGCCTGAATAGTATTTTCTACAGCTAAACCGCGATCGTTGTGAAAATGGACGGTAAAAGGTGTTTTATTTCCCGTGAAATCGATTAGGTTGCGTACCCAAAGTTTAGTAGCTTCGGGGGTAAGAATACCAACAGTATCGCAGAGTAAGAAATGATCGATATAAGGCTGAAATTTAGTAATACACTCTACTAAAAAATCAAAATCAGCCCGACTAGCATCTTCGGCGGCAAAACAAATTTTTAAACCTTTAGCAGTAGCATATTTTAAATGTTTCAGAACTTTGTCTAACATCTGCCGACGAATGTTGGTAAGAATTTCTGGTTGAATATCTCGCTCTAATACTCGATCGCGAAATTGTGGATCTCGCAACCACAAAAGGCGATCGCTGACTGCATTAAAAATAATAATTGTCTCGACACCACACTCAATCGACTCATCGATATATTTTTTTCCCATCATGGTTGAGGCGACGAGAGATTGTTTAAATCCGCGATCGAGCAAATTTTTAACTAATTTGGCTTCTGTATGATGTATGGCAGGCATTAATGCCAGATGATGCACACCTGTTTTGACAATTAGCTGGGCGAGGGTATGTTTGATCTCAGGATCGAAGAAAATACCTACCTGTTGTTCTCCATCTCTTAAGGTTTCGTCAAAAATAGTGAGGGTAATTGTTTTCATCCCAAAACATTAGCACGACAGCAATACGAGAGATGACATTGTATCAGATAAACTGCATTCTCAAAAAAAGTCGCTTCAACAACAACATTTTGCTATAAATTAACTCTAAAGCCGACAAATCGGCGATCAGTGGGTGAGGTGCGATCGATGGGAAGTCTCGAACAGCAAAAGTTAAATGTTTCTGTTAGTCATGGGGATGCTCTACTTATTTCTGTTTTGACTACCCAGACTCTCCCAGAAATGCTAGAACGTGCAGCTAAATGTTCGACGGGAATTATTTTTATTGACGAAGAGAATTCTGAATTATTCCAGTCTTATGAGAATTTATTACTAGAAGCTAGCTGTATTTTACGGGGTTTGCGCCAACATGGATTGCAATCTCAGGATCGGGTAATTTTACAGCTACAACCTCGGTATTTTTTTGCTAGTCTTTGGGCGTGTTTTTTGGGGGGGTTTATTCCCATTCCTTTGGGTGTGGATTTAACCAGCAGTAAGTTAGATCGGGTGTGGCAGATGTGCGATCGCCCTTTGGTTATTATCGAGCGGGTTAAGATTAGGGACAAATTCGCCCTTACAAGAGGCGGAAAGAAAGATTTTGAGGTAGCTGAGGTTGAAGAGTTATTAAATCATCCACCAGATAACAATTATCATCGCGGTAACTTGGATGATTTGGCGTTGTTGTTGTTTACTTCGGGGAGTACGGGAAAGCCCAAAGGGGTGATGTTGTCTGCCCGTAACCTGATTGCGAGCGTTTACGGCATGGCGAAGGTAAACAAGTTATCTCAAGAGGATATTACTTTGAACTGGATGCCTGTGGAACACGTGGCCAGTTTGGTCATGTTCCACTTAACGGAAGTATATCTAGAATGTCAGCAAATTCAGGTAAAAAGTGAGTTAATTCTGCAAAATCCTTTGCTTTGGTTGGATTTAATCGATAAATATCGTGTTAATGCTACATGGAGTCCTAATTTTGCTTATAACTTGGTTAATGAAAAGTTGGACGATCCAGTTACTCAACATGATTGGGATTTATCTTGTTTGCGTTGGATGGGTAATGGTGCAGAAGCGGTTGTGGGTAAGACTACAGGGCGTTTTTTAGAGTTACTCGCACCTTACGGTTTATCTCCGACTGTAGTTAGTCCTGGATATGGAATGTCGGAAACAACGTCAGGAATATCCCATTCTAATGACTTTTATCGTAACATGAATCGGGAATTTGTCTCAGTGGGTACGCCTATTCCTGGGATATCTTTACGAATTGTGGATGAGGAGAATCAAGTTGTTCCTGAAGGCACGACTGGTTTGTTGCAGGTACAAGGAGAAACGGTAACGGCGGGTTATCTGAAGCAGCCAGAATTAAACCAGGAGATATTTACCCCCGATGGTTGGTTTAAGACGGGGGACTTGGGTTTTTTAGTTGCAGGAAGACTGACGATTACTGGTCGTCAAAAAGAGGTCATCGTTATTAACGGGGTTAATTATTACAACCACGATCTGGAAACTGTGGTGGAAACTATTCCAGGGGTGACTATTTCCTTTACCGCTGCTTGTGGAGTTAAAGATAGTCAGCAGCAAGAACAAATAGCGATTTTTTTTAATACTGAAGAACAGGGAGACAAGTTAAGAGAATTAATTAATACGATCCGCAGGAATATCTTTACTCAGATCGGAGTTTCCCCCGCTTATATTCTTCCCGTCACTAAAGAGACTATACCAAAAACGGCAATTGGGAAAATAATGCGATCGCAACTGGTTCAAAGATTTAATGCAGGGGAATTTAATTCTCTTGTCGAGGAAGTCGAACAGTTATTTAATCGCAGAAATCTCAGTCAACTAGAGTTACCTGGTAATGCGATCGAACAACGACTGGTGGATGTCTGGCGGGAAGTATTAAAGCTGGAAAAGGTTGGGGTAAAGGATAACTTCTTTGAATTGGGGGGAAATTCTTTATTACTGATGCAGGTATTGAGTAAACTAACCCCCGAATATGATTTATCGGCAGTGACGTTATTTCAATATCCGACTATTTCCGCTTTGGCTAATTATTTGCGTAGTGACGAGGAATCAATTGCGGTACAGCAAGGAAAACGTCGGGGGGAGTTGCGACGTACGGGTAATAAAGATGTGGCAATTATTGGGATGTCTTGTCGGTTTCCTGGTGCGGATAATCTTGAGGAGTTTTGGGATAATTTATGTAATGGGGTGGAGTCGATTAGCTGGTTTAGCGATGAGGAAGTTATTAACTCTGGCGTTGATGCTGAATTAATTAATAATCCTAACTATATTAAAGCCAGTCCGATTCTAGATAACATAGAAGACTTTGATGCCGATTTTTGGGGTTATAGTCCTAAAGAAGCCCAATTATTAGATCCGCAACAGCGTTTATTTCTAGAGTGCGCTTGGGAGGGTTTAGAAGATGCGGGATACGATCCGTTTACTTACTCAGGAGATATTAGTCTCTATGGTGGTGCAGCAACTAATACCTATCTGTTAAATAATATCTATCCTAATCGTCACAGTATAGACAATCGCGATCGCCTCCAGGTAATTAACTTAAGTTCGATGGGAGGCTGGCAAGTCAGTACAGCAAACGACAAGGACTATCTTACCACTAGGACATCCTATAAATTAAATCTTACAGGGTCGAGTGTAAATGTTCAAACTGCCTGTTCCACATCCCTAGTTGCCGTTCATTTAGCCTGTCAGAGTTTAATTAATTCCGAATGCGACTTAGCTCTAGCTGGTGGGGTTTCCGTCCATTCACCACAAAAAATGGGCTATCTCTATCAAGAAGGCACGATCTTATCCTCCGATGGTCATTGTCGGGCGTTTGATGCGGAGGCTGATGGGACAATCTTTGGTAGTGGTGCGGGGATGGTAGTCTTAAAGCTGTTAGATCGGGCCGTTGAAGATGGCGATCGCATTTACGGCATCATTAAAGGTTCGGCAGTTAATAACGATGGCGGGACAAAAGTTGGTTATCTCGCCCCGAATGTGGATGGACAGGCTAGAGTAATCTCGGAAGCTTTAGCGGTGGCGGGTATCTCTCCCGATACAGTTAGTTATGTTGAAGCCCACGGTACGGGGACAAAATTGGGCGATCCGATAGAATTGACAGCATTATCCCAAGCATATCATCAGGATACCAGAAAAACGGGTTATTGTGCGGTTGGTTCGGTTAAAACTAATCTAGGACATTTACAGATGGCATCGGGTATCGTCGGTTTAATTAAAACCACCCTGTGTTTGGATCGTCAGAAAATTCCTGCTAGTCTCCACTTCCATAACCCAAACCCCCAAATCGATTTTGAACGGAGTCCTTTTTATATCAACACCCAATTACAAGACTGGAGATCTCAGACTCCTCGTCGTGCGGGAGTTAATTCTTTGGGTATTGGTGGGACAAACGCCCATGTTGTCTTGGAAGAGTTTGTTGATACTAGAGAAAAACAAGATAAATTACTCCCTGCTTATTTATTAACCCTATCGGCTAAAAATGAAACGGCATTACAACAGTTAGCTATTAAATATCAAAACTTTATCCAGACGCATCATGGAACGTCCCTACGGGATATTTGTTTCACTAGCAATATCGGCAGACATCACTTTAATTATCGTTATGCTGTTGTTGCTGGTGACAAACAAGAATTAGTCGATAAGTTATCCAATATATCTCCAGGTGTTATCCAACCCAATAATAAACTCGCCTTTTTGTTTACAGGACAAGGTTCGCAATATGTTGGCATGGCAGAACAACTATATAATACCTCTACTGTTTTTCGAGAGAATTGCGATCGCTGTTTTCAAATTCTACAAAAATACATGGATATACCCGAACCCGATCCTTCCTCGTTCCTCATTCCTCGTTCCTCATTCCTTCTTAGTCAAACCGAATACATCCAACCCCTACTGTTTACAATTGAATATTCTCTGGCGCAATTGTGGTTATCCTGGGGTGTTAAACCCGATGTGATGCTGGGACATAGTATTGGGGAGTATGTGGCTGCTTGCGTTGCAGGGGTATTTGGTTTGGAGGATGCTTTGAAGTTGGTTTCGGCTAGGGGTAAGTTGATGGCTGAATTACCTGCATCGGGGAGAATGTTGGCGGTTTTTGTTAGTCTCGCGCAAAGACGTTTATCCTCGAATGAGGGCAAAGGCGCGAAGGAAAGCGCAAATGAGAATACCAAGAACGATCGTACCAGCGATGATTGTTTTACAAGCGATTTGGAGAGTTTATTAGATTGTTACCGTAGTATTTATATTGCTGCGGATAATGGATCGCATTTTGTTGTTTCTGGCTTGAAAGATGAGATCGATCGCCTTGCTAATAGATTAGAGTCTTTGGATATTAAAACTAAGTTACTCGATGTTTCTCATGCTTTTCATTCTCCTTTGATGCAGCCTATGGTAAAGGAGTTTGGGAAAGTAGCGGAAACGGTTGATTATTCTTTGCCTAATATACCAATTGTTTCTAATCTTACGAAGGAATTAGCCGATCGAACTATAGCTACTCCCGACTATTGGGTTCAGCATATTTTACAACCAGTTCAGTTTGCTAAAAGTATTAATTATTTAGCTCGCCAAGGGATAAATATTTTTTTAGAGATAGGTACTAAGCCAATTTTAAGAGGCATAGTTGAAAGTATTTTAGATAATAAGTTATTTTTACACAGCCTCGATCGCAATACCCCAGACTGGGAAAATGTTTTGTCAGCTTTATCGCAATTATATGTAGCGGGTTTGGATATTAACTGGTTTGCGGTAACTCAAGACTACAATGCTAATAAGATCTCTTTACCTACTTATCCTTTTCAGCGACAAAGATTTTGGTTCGATCTTCCTCAAGGGGATGTTTATCCTCAGCCTATTAAAAATATTATTCATCCCTTATTAGGACAAAATATAGCTTCACCTCTCAAGGAAACCATCTTTCAATCTTATCTACAGTCTGACACGATCGACTGGTTACAAGATCATTGTCTGGGAGATAAAGTTTTATTTCCAGGTACGGGTTATTTGGAAATGGCGATCGCTTTAGGTATTTTTTATTATCAAAGTAACCAGCTAACTATTGAAGAAGTTCACCTTCATTCTCCCTTACAGATTAAAAGTGACTCAGAAGGCGATCGAGAAATTCAGCTAATATCATCCCCCGAAGAAAAATTTAGAAGCTGTAAAATTTATAGTCGGAATTGCGATGAATGGCAATTAAATTGTTCTGGTAAAGTTTTGTTGTTGAATAAATTAGTAAAAGGCGAAACATTAGCAGTAGTTAAAGCTAAATTTAATCATGCCGAGTTGGATATTCAGCAACAGTATATAGACTGCAAGCAAAAAGGGATTAATTACGGTAAAAGCTTCCAAGGAATAAAGCAATTATGGGCAAAAGATAGTCAAGCATTAGGATTAATTGAATTATCAAGTCACCTCGATAGTAGTAAGTACCATTTTCACCCCGCACTATTGGATGCTTGTTTGCAAATACTCTTTGTCGCTTTACCCATAGAATTACAAACCAATACCTATATTCCTGTTGGGTTAGATCGCTTAGATTTATCTAGTTTGCCTAACGATCGAGTCTGGAGTTATCTTAAATTAAGGCGAGAACGCGATCGCGATAAAATATTAACAGCAGATGTATGGTTGTACACGGATGAGGGTAATTTAATTGCTAAAATCTCAGGCTTAAAATCCCAAGTAATTAAATCTCAACCAGCTTGGCATAATTGGCTATATCAACAACAATGGCAACCACAACCATTATTAACTCAATCTTCTTTATTAGATCCTGTTAGTTGGTTAATCTTTACTGATAGTAAGGGTATCGGCAAACAAGTCGCTACACGATTAAAATCTCAACAACATCAATGTCATCTCCTGAAACGCCATCATCTTTTTAATAATCCTCAAGCCTTTCTGGATTTAATTCAACAACACTCCAACGTAACGGGAATTATCTATCTCTGGAGTTTGGATATAACAGAAAACTGGGAAGAATCTAAAAGCTATCTATATCTAATACAGGCTTTAGTCAAGCTATCCCATCATCCCCGTTTGTATTTAGTAACTCGCAATGCACAACCTATAGATAACTATCAACTAACATCGGGAATTAATAATGCTTGTCTGTGGGGGATGCAAAAAGCGATCGCTTTGGAATATCCTGAGTTATTATGTGTCGGTATAGATCTCGATCCTATTTCTACAGACAAGGATGCAGAGAAGATCTATAAAGAAATTTGCGCGGGGGAAGTCGAACAAGTCGGATATAGAAATAATAGGCGTTATGTAGCTAGGTTGGTTAAAGGTAATAAGGAGAGAGGAACGAGGAGAGAGGAACAAGGAGAGAGGAACGAGGAGAGAGAAAATTTACAGTTACATATAAATAATCCAGGTAATTTGGATAGTTTGCAATGGAAATCTCTTATCCGACAGCAACCGCAAGATAATGAAATCGAAATTGAGGTAAAAGCCACGGGGTTAAACTTCCGCGACGTGATGGTAGCTTTGGATCTATATCCCGACAAGACAAAATTCCTCGGTTTAGAATGTGCGGGGGTAGTTACCAAACTGGGTGAAGGGGTAAGGAACTTTAAAATTGGCGACGAGGTTATTGCCATCTCCGACAATAGCTTTAGTCAATACCTGACGGTTAATTCTTTACTGGCTATCCCTAAACCTGTATCACTTAGTTTTACCCAAGCAGCGACTATACCCGTAACTTTCCTCACGGCTTACTATACCCTAGTGCCTTTAGCACAACTCCAACCAGGGGAAAAAATCTTGATTCACTCCGCAGCAGGAGGAGTGGGTTTAGCTGCTATTCAAATAGCTCAACAAATAGGCGCGGAAGTATATGCTACGGCTTCTACTCCCAAGTGGGAATTACTTCAGTCAATGGGAGTAACTAAGATTATGAACTCCCGCACTCTCGATTTTGCTGAGGAAATTATCTCGGCGACGGATGGCGAGGGTGTAGATGTGGTGTTGAATTCCTTGTCAGGAGAATTTATTGCTAAAAGTATTGCGGTATTAAATAAACAGGGACGTTTTCTGGAAATAGGTAAGCAGGGTATTTGGTCTAAAGCAGATGTCGCACAAGTAAAACCAAGTATTAACTACTTTATTGTCGATCTTTGGCAGATTACCCAAAATGAACCTCAATTAATCCAGCAAATGCTGAGTCAGCTACTGTCTCAATTTACTCTAGGAAAACTCAAATTCCTACCCCACACTACTTTTACCAGCGATAAGACTATTGATGCTTTTCGCTATATGCAGCAGGGCAAACACCAGGGAAAAATAATTATCTCAATAGATACCCAGATTGATACACCCAGTAGGGGCGTTTCCCTAAAGGACTCGCTAAGTCTAACGACTTGCTTGCGCAACCGCATCGCGCGAAACGCCCCTACCCAAACATATACGGGTACGTACCTAATTACTGGGGGAATGGGTGCAATTGGATTACGGGTAGCGCGATGGTTAATAAGCAAAGGTGTAAATAATCTTGTCTTACTCGGACGCAGCGATATCAAACCCGAATATTGCGATCGCCTGCAAAAATTACAAGAGAATACCCAGATTAATCTTATTAAAGCAGATCTTACCGATACAGATCGACTAGCTCAGGTTCTATCACAAATCGAATCAACTCTACCACCATTACGAGGAGTCGTTCACTGTGCGGGAGTAAAACGCGATCGCACCATCCCCCAACAAGACTGGCAAAGTTTCCAAGAAGTTCTCGCACCAAAAGTAAAAGGAGCGTGGAATTTACACAATTTAACGCAAAAATACGACCTAGAAAGCTTTATTTTGTTTTCTTCGGCTGCTTCTCTCATTGGTTCGGCGGGACAAGTCAGCTATTGCGCGGGTAATGCCTTTCTCGATGCTTTAGCTCATGCGCGTCGCAGTCTGGGATTGAGTGCGATCGCCATTAATTGGAGTACGTGGGAAAATACTGGTTTAGCTGCCGATCCTCAGATAACGGAGAGATTCAAACAAAAAGGAATTGGCTCGATTAAACCTAAAGAGGGAATTGAAATTTTCGAGCAATTGTTATTAGATTATCCCGTACAAATCGGCGTAATTCCAATTAATTGGCAACAGTGGCAAAAACATCATCCCGCTACTGCTTTCTATGAGGATTTAGTTTCTGCTGATATTCAAGCGGTAAATAATACCAGCGATAGGCAACAATTACTCGCTGCTATTCCCGAACAACGTCAATCTTTATTGAGACAACAAATTAGTCAGCAGGTAGCAAATATACTAGGAATCAAAGATTTAAGTCAGGTTGATTTAGAATTGGGTTTTTCCGAATTAGGGTTAGATTCTTTAGGTTCGGTAGAATTAAGAAACAAACTTCAATCTAGCTACGATATTAAGCTTTCTCAAACTGCTATTTTTGATTATTCTAATCTTATGTCTCTGACAAAATATCTATTGTCATTGATGTTTGATAATGAGGTTTCCGAGGGAAAAATTAGACTAGATAAGCAATCGAATAATATAGACAATTTATCAGAAACAGAAGCAGAGGCGTTATTATTAGAAGAATTAAACAATCTTGATATTTAGCTTATGACTGTCTAAGTTTCTTCTCTTTTTCCTCTAGATATGGTTCGTGATGTTATTCCTATACCCTGTTGGTTATCCTATATTTTTCTTTCTATTACTCCTGTCAAATGCTTTGAATTTTAACGTTTCCAGTGTTTCCTTTCATCGCTTCCAAGCTTTTTATTAGCTTCTAGAATTGCGAGTTTAAGTAACGCAGAGGCTGAACTTATATCGTCTCGAATAATGAGTGCTTCACTTTATACAGAAGGGTGTGGAAAAGAAGCATCTTCCAAGCTGGGAACTATTGGAACTAGATCGATTTTTACCTCGCGATCTAAGGCTTGAGCAACACGATTTAACATTGAAAGTGAATGCCCCTCATAGTCGGCATCCTCCAAACGAGAAATCACCGATTGAGTAGTCCCGATCATCCGAGCGAGTTCTGTCTGGCTCAATCCAGCTTCGGTACGAGCATCATAAATTAACTGGGCAACGTGAGCGTTGACTGTCGCCTGTTCGCACATTTCCCGTAGTTCCTCATCATCGCCAATCATTTGGTCTATTATCTTGATGGCATCAGTAGTTTTCTCTTTCATCTTTATATGACCTCTCCTTGATAAGTATGTTGTTCTGGGTTCTGCTCGAATTTTTGTTTTCTTTTAATCGCAAGCTCTATATCTTTTTTCGGTACAGCCGAAGACTTTTTGATAAGAGAATGATGTAACACTGCGATATCTTTCCCACTAAAGAAATAAAGTATTCGGTACTGAACGTTTCGATGTTTGGCTCTCAGTTCATAAATCCCATCCCGTAAATAGTCTGCTGTTGGTCTTCTTAACTCGTGACCTGTACTTTCTAATTGGCGGATACGACCAACACAGTTCGCAAAACCAGCTTTATTTCTACTTTT
>JASJEI010000127.1 GCA_030064795.1 Pleurocapsa sp. MO_226.B13
GACCGCATCACTGGAACTGAAAATATTGAGTCCCTGGCGACGATGATTCGGAACAATACCGCTCTTAATCTCCTAGGTTGGTCGTGGCATATGGAGTAACTGCCTACCCCAGATTATTGAGCCGATACGAAAATTCAATAACTCAATAGATGCTCGTGATATCCTGAAGGGGATAGTGGGCGATCGCGAACTCCACCTTATCACCCTCAACCGCTATCGCTACAACGAACAACTTAGCTGCTCCGAGCTAACCGACTTGATTGAAATCTTAAATGGTCAGCAAAAAGACTTGGTACAGGACTTGTCCCGTCATGTCTCAGATGAAGCGCGTCATGCAATGTGGCTGACAGACCTACTGGTGGAACTGGGTGCAGACATTGGCATACCTCCTGGAATGTCCTACAGCGACGAATTTCAAAGACTGCTAGACCAAGAATCCTACCATCCAGAAAGCAATCTCGAAGACGGTATAATTGCTGCAATAGCATCGATTAATATCGCCGAGAAGCGAATTTGTGAGTTCTTCTCTGCTCACATTCATGCTCTGAAAGAAGCCCCCCAGACGGAAGAGAACATCAAAATTAGGGAAACCATTGAAAAGATTTTTCCAGAAGAAGCAGCTCACGTTCGTTGGGGTAATCGCTGGCTAGCTAAAATCGCCAAGAAAAGCCCAGAACATAGAAAGAAGGTAGAACAGGCAAAGCGTAAGTGTGCCGCAATTGAACAGGCTGCTTTTGAATATAGCCTAGATATCATGGCAGGTGCAGAACTGCGTCGGCTCAACCATCTCCTGAAAATCACCAACACCATACCCATCTGGGAACGTCTCCAGTACTTCATGGAACGCCTCCCCCAGACTTTATTTGCCCCTGAGCTACAAATTACCAGGCTTCAGGCGGCGCAACAGGCATGGAATCGCGATCCACAGACTTTTATGGAGAAATTCGTGCCGATGTTTTTCAATGGCTTGAACAATTCTCAGAAACAGACAAATTTACATCTACTAAGTAGGTAGCTAGGACTTAATGTTCAAAAAAACACGTATCTCCTCTTTACCCCTAGCTTGGCTACAACTTGTTCACCAAAAAAATCGCCTGATAGTTGCTCTAGCTGGCATTGCCTTTGCTGTGTTTCTCCTGTTCATGCAACGCCGGACTCCAGTCTTCTCTCTATGAAAGTGCATGAGTATTGAGATTCTCAAGAACAACGCGAATTAAGATCAACAGAAACTTAACTGATGTAGAAATAATCGTATTTAAAGGAGCTTGAGAGAAAGAAGAATACGACGCGGTTGTGCGGTAGCACGCGCCTACGACGATCGCTTCTAATAAATGGCGCTCGCTAGGATCTTAGATATTTACTTGAGTAATAATATTTAAGCGATCGCACCTTTAAAAGGTTCCACTAAAACCCCTTGTTTTTCCAAAGACAAGACTAAGACATTACGAATATTTTGCTGAAAAGTAGGTAAGAAAACTACTGTAGACAGAGTTATTAAAACCGCGATCGCAGCAGCTACTGCTCTGACAATTTTAAATTGAGGGGTTAGGACTGACACGGAGACGCGGGGATGCACCGGACGCGGAGAAAGCTAGTCCCTCATTTTAATTTTGACGAAGTACTACAATAGCCAATTTTCTCCTTTTCATCTGGTTGGGTAAAAAAGCGCACTGGATTGGGTTCGAGTAGTAACATTACCCGATCTGTCTAAGCTTCTGCTAGCCACTTTTTTTTCTAGATATCTAATCCCAACACCAGAAAGTAAGATAGTTAACACTTGCGACTAATCTGTGAAAGCTTAGCCCTCAATCTTGTCCCGGTAAATCCAAAGCAATTAATAACCCTTGATTTAACCTCTTCAGGACTGAATCAGAAAGTTGACCCCGCAACTGTAACAAGCGAGTTTTAGACAACACCCGCACTTGATCCGCCATGGCGATGGAATCTCTTGTTAATCCTCCTTCTGGTGCTTTAATTAACACCTGAGTCGGAAAGACTCGCTTCCCTTTTTGATAAGTCGTACAAGGAACAGCCAAAACCACAGGACTATAAGCATTGATTGCATCCCGACTGACAAGAATAACTGGACGAGTTCCCCCCTGCTCAGAACCTTCAATCGGATCGAGACGAGCATCATAAAGTTCTCCTCGTTTCATTGTTGAGACTCTCCCAACTGCAACGCTTCCCAAGACGCGCTCGCAAACTCAGCTTCCATTTTCAGCACTTCTCTTTGATAGTCTGGATCTTGTGCCATTTCTGCCAATGCTGCATCAATTTCCGCCCGTTTAATAGCTAATAACTCTCTCCGTAACGCTTGGGAGACAAACTGATTACGACTTTTCGCTTTCCCTTCCTTAACCAAGCGATCCGTTGCTTCAATTAACTCCGCAGGTAAACTTAAAGTGGTTCGTACTGTTTTCTGATTCATTTAACCTCCCTAACTTTGATGTTTTAATTGATGTCTATTTTGATGTCATTTTTATCATAACTTATTGGGATATAACAAAAGCAAGCGATCGCCTTGTTGAAAAAACGATCGTCTTCTGAAATTATTTATTGTTGCCTCAGCGAGGGCAAAGCAACACGCCCTTGTGGCTGTTGTATTTCACTAACTATTCAGAAAGCCAAAAAAAAGAGCGCGATTTTATGAGAGGTCTATTTGATGAAAAAACGATCGTCTTTTGAAATAATTATGACACTTTCTGCCTGAGGAGCGATCGCTCTCATTCTGTAGAATTTAAACCGCAGTGAGAGTAGAAGGTTCAGGTTAACGGGGGGAGTGTCAACTAAATACCTACCTCCTATCTCATACTTATAAATCGGCAATGAGCCTTGCCTTCCTCAGCAGAAATTTAAGTACAGTTTCCTCTCTAGTAATAATATCGGCTCTACCTTCCATTCCCAATTGCAGAGTACACTGGTTATTGCCTTTACCCAAAGAAAGGCTATCTGGCTCAATCGTTACTTCATAGAAAGTCCCCATCGCCTTTGCCTGCTCTGTTGAACCATTGGTTGGAGCATTAGTACCATTGATCTGAGGAGCGAGCGCCTAAAAAGTATTGGCAACTTCAAATTGTTGCAAGCAAGAGTAGCTAATGGATATTATTAAGATTAAAGGGTCATCATCTCTGATGCCCTTGAACTGACTTAGATTGACTCAGACATGGTGATGAAAGTTAAGTCACCACTAGAATTGATAGCCAAATCGGATACTTCGACTCCTCCTACAACAGCATACAGTTCCGAGGAACTAGCGTCGTAGATGCCTACACCTTCTATACTACCAAGGCTGATCTCATCAAGTTCATAGTCCCCACTTCCATTAAGCTGGATCTGATTATCCATGCCTTCGGTAAAGTCGAGTATCTGGGCGTATCTGTCCTCTTCTCCGTAATAGTTACGCTCAGCATCCCCAAGAACAAATGTATTTGCCCCAGAACCGCCAGTCAGCATATCTATCTCCCCGCGGTTGAATTCAGTCGCTTCAGGGTTATAGCCAATTAAAAGGTCATCACCATCCCCACCAATGAGAGTGTCGTCTCCAGAACCGCCTTCTAGAGTATCATCATCAGGTCCACCATCTAGCAGATCGTCGCCAGAGCCACCCTTGAGCAAGTCATCACCATTGCCACCAATGAGAGTGTCGTCTCCGGAACCGCCTTCTAGGGTATCATCCCCAAAACTACCATCTAGAGAGTCATCTCCAGAGCCACCCTTGAGCAAGTCGTCATTATCGCCACCAATGAGAGTATCGTCTCCAGAACCACCTTCTAGAGTATCATCACCAGGGCCACCATCTAGAGAGTCATCTCCAGAACCACCCTTAAGCAAGTCGTCACCAATACCACCTTCTAGCGTATCGTCTCCAGAACGACCATCTATTGTATCATTGCCATCAAGACCTTTAATAATGTCGTTGTTCATAGTTCCTTCTAAGAAATCGTCCATGTTGGTTACTCCTAATTTTCTAAGTTGATTAGTTAGCGTTGAGCTAAAGAGAATCTGAATTCAAGGGCAATTTACTACTCAGAATTAAGTCTTGAGTATCCCTTTCAATAACAAGTATCTTTCACGATTTGACTCAAATGTTGAGTTAAAATGAGGAGTATTAGAAGTAAGATAAATTCAGATAAATTCAGATAAATTCAGGTCAATTTAGGTCAAATAATTTTGTGGTTTTTCCCAAGATTTTTAACGACAAAATATTGTTGAATTGCTCTTCCCGTAGCGTACCTGTAGGGAACCTATTGCTGATTGCTGTGAACGAAGACTTGATTTTCGTCAACTATGAAACAAACAAAAGCCACAGCATCTGGAAAAAGCTGCGGAAATGCGATCGCCCCTTGAGATCGGCTCCGGTTGAATACCCACACTTAAAGGTGAGGAGAGTAGGGGAAGAGGAGATTAGAGATGTTTGCACCCATTTTCCGAGCGAAAAGCTATTGAGGCAAAGAGACAGAGATAACGGGACGGGAGAGTGAAACCGCAATGTCTTTAGTCTTGGGAATGGACGGGGAGTAAGGGATTTTCAGTTGCATCAGTAAAAACACAATTAGCAAAACGTGTTCTAATATAATTTGGTAATTCATTTTCATAATTTAAGCTTGTTTGTTGCTTTCTGTAATTATTATGTTGAATAGATAAGCTCAGAAGTTGAGTCAAATTGAGGAGTCTTAAAATTAGATTAAATTCAGTTAAATTCAGTTGATTTAGATGAATTGCGTTGAATTAAGCTGAAATAGTTTTATGACTTTAATTTATCTGAATTGATAGAATTGTGCTAAAACGATGATTAACATTGTCATGAAATTTGATTTAAACCAAGCACTCAATATCGCCAATCAATTAGTATATAAAAAAGAAAAAAGAAATCTAACAGATGTAGAAATAATTGTATTTAAAGGGGCTTGGCACAGAGAAGATTACGACGAGATCGCTTTTTCAAAAAGGCGATCGCTAGTCTCTTAGATATTTA
The DNA here is from genome assembly GCA_030064795.1 of Pleurocapsa sp. MO_226.B13. The sequence goes on from JASJEI010000127.1 coordinate 4,976, forward strand.
CTTGAGCAATAATCTCTAAAAGATCGCACCTTCGTCTTCTGAAGATTGACTAAGTTTGATTAACTATTCAGAAAGCCAAAAAAACGATCGCTCTTATAACTAAAAGCGATCGCGATTTGACGAGAGGTCTATTTGATGAAACAACTTAAATCTTTTTTAGTAATTACGATACTTTCCGCCTCAAGAGCGATCGCTACTGTCTTGTTATGATTAGAGTCAATGGCAGCAATAACTTGTCCATCTTTTAGCTTTAACAATCCACTGACTAGATAAAACTTGTTCATAGAAAAAGATGTTTTTATTTACGCGCGATCGCATATTTACCTCGATCAAATTTCACCTCATAGCGATCGCTCAGTCCGCGACGTTCTAGGGTAGCAGCGATCGCCGCCCAAGTATCTCGCATTTGCAATTGTTGTTTCTTACTAGATATAGCTTCGGGATGTACTCGGTAATAGTACAGGGGTTGGGGAATATGCTTTACTTCTGTCTGTTCTGACAAACGCAGACATAGATCGTAATCGTAAGCATAGGGATATAAGGTATTAATTCCTCCTATCCCATCGAATACCGAACGACGAATCAGCCGAAAATGATAGGTCATCAAGACTTTTAGTAGTAAAACTGGGGAATAAGGAAACATACAGCGTTGTCCAATTTTCAAAACTTCATCGTTTTCATTAACAATCCAATGATCGGTATAGGTTAAGCCGCAATCGGGATGTGTGTTGAGGACTTTAACCGTCTCGGCTAAAGTAGTCGGGGCAAGCCAGTCATTACTATCTACCCAACCCAAATAAGTTCCAGTCAATTGAGCGATCGCTGCTTTACGGCTAGCTGCAATACCCTGATGTTCGGCACAACTGTAACTCTAGAGTCTTTTTCGGCGTAACTGCGAGCAATATCTAGGGAATTATCCTTAGAACCATCATCCCAAATCAGGAGTTCAAAATCTTGGTAAGTTTGGGCTAAAACGCTAGCGATCGCCTGCTACAGAATCAACCCCCTACTCTAATGCTTGGTCAAGGGAACAGATTTTCCCAGATTTCTGTACGGTATTTTCGAGATTTTTAGTTGTGAATTGGTTTCTGGTTTGGGTAGTATTCATCATTCTATGGGCAATTTGATTCCTGATTTTTTTGGACAACCTTTTTTTTGACTCCCCGTGCCAGGTAATCAAAATTGATTTCACTGACAGGGTTGTTCATCAATTGTTGCCAGATGAGTGCGGCCGGGGTGCGTCGTCAATTGATTGAGCAAAAAGGCTATCAGGATGAGGCATTGCCCAGTGTGGAAACCATTCGGCATCGCTTAAATGAGATGGGATATACCTTTAAAGGGAAACAACCAGTCGTCAAGCTGATTGAGAAGGGTTACCAAACCGGAGTGAAGCTGAGCCAGAAGGCAATGGCAGAGTTGGAGCAACAAATTAATCGATTCCCAAATTTACCGAAGTGGTTTGTGGAAATTACGAGTAAACCAACTTGATCATTGGATCATCTTTTTTATGGAGTTCTCTTATTAATTACGAGCAATCAAATAAACTTGTCCTAATATAATTTTGTACGGCTATAAAATTTTAGCTAAAAGAACAAATAGGGAAGAAGTAGAGAAATAAATTGTTTTTCGCTGGTTATAAATCCACCATCAGTCTTGATTTCCTTAATAAAAATTGTAGGGCAGTTTCTTCTCTAGCAATAATATCAGCCCTTCCCTCCATACCCAATTGAATCGAACATAAATTATTACCTTTCCCCAAAGTTAAACTTTCAGGCTCAATTGTTACTTCATAAAAAGCACCCAGATTATTCCCCTGTTGCTGAACAGAGTTGTTGGCAGAATTCCCTTGAGCCTGAGGGGTAATGGTATCGGAAGATATAGCCTTTACTTGACCTTTAAGAGTGCCGTAATCAGGATAGGGACAAGCTGATACTCTTATTTGGACATTTTGACCCATCTCTAACTTACTAATGTCCTGGGGTGCAACTTTAGTTTTGACTTCTAAAGCTGCATTGCTACGAACAATTTGGGCTATTTGTTCCCCAGGTCTAACTGTTTGGCTAGAATTACGTAAAGTAAGTCCAGCAATATTTCCATCTACTGGAGCAGTAATCTTCGTCTGATTGAGGTTGATTTTCACCTGTCGCAGTTCGTGGCGATCGCGTTTAAGCTGTTTGTCAATTTCTAACTGCTGCTGGAGCAGAGCTTGTTGTTCTTTATCTAAAGTAGCCAAAGTTGAGCGACCGCTAGCTTGTTCTTGGGCAATATTGGCTTCGGCGATCGCGATTTCAGCTTGACTGGGATTGAGATAGGTTTTCGCCCGTTCTAATCTCGCCCTAGCAGCGGCGATGGCTTCCTGTAGTTGGGCAACTGTTTCTCGTTGCATAGCAACTGCGGCTTGTTGTGAGGCGACTGCTTGCTGTTGCTGGTCAACAGCTAATTTAGCCTCTTCCAAGTGATCGAGGGATAAAGCTCCTTGAGCAGCAACACTTTGATAGCGTTTGTGTTTAGAATAAGCTGCTAAATAAGCAGCTTCAACAGATTTTAAATTGGCTTGAGACGAGTTTATTTCTGCCTTGGCTCTTTGTAAATCCTTTTGGGCAACTCTCACATTTGCCTCAGCTTCTTGTACTTCTGCATCAGTAGTAAGTAGTTTGTCACGATATTCTCGACGACGACGTTCTAATTCTGCTTCCGCAGAGATAATAACGCGGTTAATACGATCGGTTTCTGATTCAATTTGGCGATCGAGGGTACTTATCTGAGCCTTAATTTGAACTAATTGCTGTTGCGCCTGCTCAATATTAGTTTCCAGTTGATTTTTTTGTGTTTGTAGGCGGGAATCATCAATAGTAGCGATAATATCTCCCTGTTTAACTGCTTGATTCTCTTCGACAGCAATATTAAGAATCTGTCCTTCAGTAGCAGCCTGAACGACCGCTAATTCTCCCGCAGGGCGCAGGCTGGCTTGAGCTTTGACAGTTTCTTTATACTTCGCTGTCGAGGCAAGAGGAATAGCCAATCCTAAAGTAGCAGCGATCAATATACCACCAAATTTAATCCAGCGATCTATAGAAGGCAGGAATTCGTTTTCTCTAATGGGAGGAAGAATATAAGTTGTTTGTGAATTAGTCATAATAATTTCCAGATTTAAGCTTTAGATATAATGAGTTCGGAGTTAGGAGTATGCCCTACGGGCACGCTTCGCGAACGGAATACTCGCTACGCGAGAAGCAAGCTACGGAGTTATGATTTTTCTCTATTGCCTTTTGTCTCTCTTAACTGGGTAATTTAGTTGGCACTAATATTTAATGAGGTGAATGACCATTACTAGAAATGCGATCGCCTAAAGATAATAAAGCTAAATTTTTCGCAGAAGGGATAAAATCATCGAGGAAGTCAAGGTGATCTCCAGCTTGAGCGGCTAAATCTTGGACTGTGCCTTGGATTTTTAATTTTCCTTTTTCTAACATCACAATCCAATCAGCACGCCGAATCACCTTAGGACGATGAGAGATCATAATTGTGGTTTTGCCTTGGCGATGGAAGAGTAATTGCTCTAAAACTCTAGCTTCACTTACTGGATCGAGTGCGCCTGTAGATTCATCTAAAATTAACACTGGAGGATCGGTAACTATGGCTCTGGCGATCGCTAATCTTTGCTTCTGCCCCCCAGAAAGATTAGCTCCAAATTCTCCTAAAACTGTTTGATATTTATCTGGAAGTTCGCTAATAAATTCATCAGCACCAGCTATTTGGCAAGCTTTGACAATTTGTTCAAAGCTGACGTTAGGATAACTAAAGCGGAAATTTTCAATAATCGAGCGACTCCAAAAATGGGCTTCTTGAGGGACTAATACCACTTGCTGACGCAAACATTCTAGAGATATATCTTGTTGATTGTATGAGTCGTAACGGATATTGCCCGATTGAGAAGAATATAAACCAGCAATTAGTTTGGCAAGAGTGCTTTTACCACAACCAGATTCTCCAATCAAAGCGATCGCTTTGCCACCAGGAATTTTGACTGAAAAATCCTCCAGGAGATCGACTCTGCCAGCATGGTGAAAGTTGAGCTTAGTGCAAGTAATATCTGCATCACCAGGAATTTCTGCCCAAGGCTTTTTGAAATCTTTTTCGTCTTCTGGAGTCGCGTCAATTACTTCGGTTAAACGTTGAATAACTACTTGTGCGGTAATAAACTCATCAATCAAGCCAATGGCTGCTCCGAGAAAGCCCAAAAAGTTACCGCTCATGCCGTTGTATGCCATCAACTGACCGATAGTTAACTTGCCACCAATAACTAGGTAGCTACCTAACCAAAGGACAGCGATCGAAATAAAGGTAGAAAAAATGCCAGTGATTGTCCCGCTGTAAAGTCCCAGTTTCATCCTACTCCAACCCAAATTGGCGAGGCGACCATAGTTGCCTTGATATTCTTGCCAAGCTTGAGGGGTGGCTTGGGTAGTTTTGAGCACTTGAACACCGCGAAAGGTTTCTACCAAAAAGCCTTGGTTTTCTGTACCTAAAACGATGGTGTTACGAGTTTTCCGCCGTAAGGCAGGTAAAAATAACAGATTAACCCCAGTAACGACGACAAAAGCACCAATGGAAGCTAAAGTCAGTTCCCAACTGTAGACGATCATTAAGCCCAAGGAAATCAAGGCGATAAAAAATTGACTGGGTAAACCGAGAACAATTTGGGAAACTAAGGCATTGATGGCATTGACATCAGCAATACGACTAACTACTTCTCCACTGCGCCGTCCTTCAAAGTAAGATAAGGGCAAGTGTAGCAGTTTGCGACCGTATTCTAGGATCAGTCCTAATTGTAATTTTTGTCCAAAGTGACCAATTAGGTGCGACTGCACTAAACCTACTGCACTTCTAAACAAGTTCATCAAGATGACACCAATAGCCACAGTAGTCAGTAGTTGGGTATCTCCCCTGACCAATACGTCATCGGTAAGTAGTTGCATCATTAGGGGAGAAGCAAGAGAAAGCAGTCCCACGCCGAAGTTGATAACAATGGCTAAGAGTAGAATATGACGATAGGGCCAAACCCGCTGGAGATAGCGACCAAAACCACCTACTTTGTCATTTTCTTGCTGGTAAAAGCGACTGTCATCAGGTGTCAGGAGCAACATGATGCCGTTACCCCAACCAGCAATTAACTCTTGGCGGGTAAGGTAGCGGATGCCTACGGCAGGATCGGCAATGACATATTTTTTGCCTTTTTTGCCATATAAAACCACCCAGTGGTAGCCTTTCCAGTGAATAACGGCGGGTAGAGGGGCTTCATTAAGGCGATCTATAATTTGAGCAGTGGCTTTGACTTGCCGGGCATTGAACCCAAAGGCTTCTGCGCCGCGACTCATACCTAATAAGGTTGTGCCTCGCGCGCCTGTGCCTACTGCTTCGCGAACCTTACTAATCGCAAAGGTGCGTCCGTAGTGCTTGGCAATCGTGGCAATACAAGCAGCACCACAGTCTTCTTCACTATGTTGCAGGACAATTGGGTATTTCATGTTGATAATGAATATTTATTTTTCCTTTTTTGCCGTATAAAACGACCCAGTGGTAGCCTTTCCAGTGAATAATAGCTGGCAGGGGAGCTTCGTGCAGGCGATCGATAATTTGACTGGTAGCTTTGACTTGGCGGGCATTGAACCCAAAGGCTTCTGCTCCTCGATTCATACCTAATAAGGTTGTGCCTCGCGCGCCTGTGCCTACTGCTTCGCGAACCTTACTAATCGCAAAGGTGCGTCCTTAGTGTTTGGCGATCGTGGCAATACAAGCAGCACCACAGTCTTCTTCACTATGTTGCAGGACAATTGGGTATTTCATCTTCTAGAGTGATGATTGGCGAGAAAATACAGTAGGGTTTTGCATTCCTACTGTATTGAGTGTTTAGCTTTTCCATTGAGACTTTTAACTGCTCAAAGGTGTAGTCAAAAGTAGTTAGTCAGAGCGATCGCAGATCAATTTTGTTCTTTAATCGACTGCGACGGATTCGCTCTCTTTACTGTTAGGTCCGACTGGGTAGGGATTATTTAAGATGCTAGACAACCAGTTTCATTAGGCTGCGGCGTAAAATTCATATCTCCTTCCTGGTGTTAGATCCTGAGAAAGATTTTGTCCTTCTGGTAGGTTCAGCATCACATCCCAAGTTGCTATAGCTGTCCCAGCTGTACCATTAAAATCCTCAACAGCTCCATTAGCAATGGAAAGATTATCGCCAGCGTTAGGAGCACCAGCAAAGTCTAGGTCATAGGATAAATCCAAGCCGGTGCTGTTTGTTATCTGAAGAAGCGTCGGGTTTGGTGCAGCAAAGGCTCTGAAGTCACCTTGGGTCGGTGCGCCTGCCCTAACTGGACCGACATCTCTAATTAAAACTACAGACACTCCTCCCTCAATCATTGCTCCTTCTTCGGGGGTTAATTCAGTAAACAGTTGTTCGTGTTGATTGTATTTCATTTTTTTCTCCTTAATAGGATGTAATTTCTTATTTAAGAAAGCTTGTTTGTTGCTTTCTTGTATCATTATGTTTGACTATTTTGTTTGATTGTTGAGTTAAATTCAGGAGTATAAGAAATATTTTTTGGCTGAAATTCAGTTATTTTTAGATTAATTCAGGCGAAGCTATTTTCCAACCTTGATAATCTAATTGGTTTATTGATCAATAAATATGAGTTTAGATTAACTCTTTAGACTTCTTGCAGAATTCAGGGTCAGGGGAAAAGGGTCAGGGGGAAAGGATCAATTTTCATTTCCTTACCCTTTAACCTTTAACCTTTAACCTTTTCCCCAAACTCAACCGAGGTTTATCGGACTTATGCAAGAGATGCCATGAGCGTGCCGCTCACAACCCAGGGATGAAAATATGATAGCCTTCAACTGAGACTAAAAAGAGGTCGATATAGACAGTAGTGAATTAGCCCGAGCAAGAGATAGATCGCGATACCGATAGGCACAACCCAATGTGAAACCTAATCATTGAAGTAGGAAACACGAAAGACAGAATCTAAATTATTACAGGTATCGAATTAGTCTCCCTGGTCAAAATTGAGAATAATCAGAAATGGAAATTACTCATACTCACTGTGCGGGATTAGATG
>JASJEI010000128.1 GCA_030064795.1 Pleurocapsa sp. MO_226.B13
AGCAATCAATTGAGACTAATCTCAACTGAATACATTAAGTAATATTGACGAAGTATGAAGCTCCAATTTCTCCAGTCAAATTAGAAATTCCTAGAGACTTGAAATAGAAAATAAATAAGTTCTTTTACAAAACAATAAAAAACGAGCTAGTTTGCTCGTTTATGTTAGATAATTTATCCAAATATATTTGATGAGGTGATATTCAGATAGAAAATGTACCCCGTTGTTATTTTCTTTTCGCCTACACATCAAAACACACCATTGCGTCGGCAAACTTAATGGTGTGATGATGTACGAGATGAATCGAAAGGTAACAGCTAGTCATTATTAATATCTAACCGTTGTTTTGAATTGACTACACGATGACCTGGACAGTTTTTCGTTTAGTTGATTTAAAACACACCGTATTCGCGTAAAGGTTAAATATGTCTTTTTTGGAGGCATACGCCTTTTTGCGGAACAGCTTTGTGTGCTTGTTCATATTATAGAACAGGTTAGCACAGCGATTGTAAAAAACGGTACGCCACTTCATCTTTTGCAACACCTTTTTAGTAGCAAAGCACAGTGACCTATCTTGAGGACGATTCCCGTTCTGTAACTAATTCTAGCATCACCAAAGAATGCTCAAATCGCTCTATTTCCCCAGCAGAAATAGAACAGCGCGATCGCTTTTGCGACATCCTAAAGTTCCATCCTTGGGACTTTATCGAAAAATATCCCCATGAAAACTGGTATACCGTCAAGAACTACTATCTCAGTAATGAAAAGCTCTGGTACAAGTACACAGGCAATGAAATAATCCTGGGCGTTCGATTTGGCGAGTATACCAAGTACGCCCTGATTGATATCGACATCAACAGCGCAGTTCATCCCTATCAAAGTCTGGAGAATCTGCGAAAGCTAATCCACGCTCTCTACCAACTAGGACTAAACGAACAGATAACCCTGCGCTCCAGTCCTACCAAGGGCATCCACTGTTACTTTTTCTTCGACGAACCAGTACACTCCTATCATCTGGCTTGCTCTATGCGTCGAGTCATCGAAGAAGCAGGGCTGGAGGTCAAACCAGGGCAGCTCGAAATCTTCCCCAACACCAAGCAGTACGCCAATGCAGGGGAGGGGTATAGCCTCTATAACGGTCACAGACTGCCTCTACAGCATGGCTCGTATATCCTTGATGATGATGACTTTGAACCCATTAGCGACAGCCTAGACGACTTTATCGCCCGTGCCGAGTCTTCAGCCAAAGCCAACGATATCACCATCATCGAGCAACGGGCTGCTGATGATTATCAATGGTTCAAAGATAAATATCGCGGTGGGTTTGCTCGCAAACAGCATAACGACTGGATCGAGAACATTCTCCGTCGTATTGCTGAGGGCTGGACGGACTTCGGGCAAACTAACGACTTACTATTGACCATAGCTAACTACGGAGTACTCAAGCTCAAACTCAAATATCAAGAACTAGTCCAGTATCTCCTCCATACTGCTACCTCAGCCCCCAACTACGCCAAATACTGCCGACACCAACACGAAATAGAAGCTCGATGCCGTGACGTTGCCAAAGCTGCCCGAAAATACTGGAGTAAGTACCGCTCAAAACCCAACAGAGATATAACTTACGCTCAGATGGTCGAAGAACTAGAGCAGAAAGCAAGAGAGCGAAAACCCAACCAGAACGAAGCCAAAAAGGTAGAAGCTACCAATAAAATCATCGCCACAGTCCAGGCGATCGCCGAAGCTCTGGGAGAACTACCTAAAAACGTCAAACAGCTCATCGAGCTGATTCAAGAGAAGTCACGCAGTCTCTTCGATGAGGGGATATCAGAAAACACCCTCAGAAAAAAACACAATCTTAAAATCTGGCATCCCAGCCACCGCACCTTCAAAACCGTACAGAACAAAAATACTCCCTCACCAGAGCCTGAAAATCCCCCTCAAGAGGAGCAAAAACCAGAGGTAGTAGATTCAGAAGTGCTACAGCCAGACCAACCAACAGGCAACGATTCAAGCAACCGCGTTACACCCTCAAAAGTAGTACGCAAAAAGCTCAAAATCGTCCAAAAATCTAAATCGCCAGAAACCAAGCAGGACAATGGCTATATAGATCTGCGTTACACCTTGCCCTATATGAAGGGTTTGTGTGTGGCTTTCTGGAAGTTGTATGAAAGATTCGCTGGTAGGATCTATCTGACTCAGCTAATGAAATGCAAGAATCTACAACTACTTTATCAGAATCCTCATAGACCGAGTATCAGCAACAGAGTTAGATTGAAGAAATTGGTAGAAGGTAAACGATTATCTAGTCTGACAGAGATCCAAGAGTTTAGAACTATTGAATCTGGAACTATTGTAGAAGTCGATTTAGATAATTATCATTCTAGTCTCTACAGTCATTCTACCGATCTGGTAATGGTATATATCAAACCAGTAGATACTCCTGGTGAGGTTTGGAAGTTGGGAATACCTGTACCTCTTCGTCATCTACAATTCCTAGATCCAGATCCAACAACCTAGTTCAACGATCGGGTTTACTTATACCCTAAATTCCGAAGGGCGCGATTTTTTTTCGATAAGTAAAAGTCATTTTCGGGAAGGTTTTAGAGATTTTCAACATAGTCTTCTAAGTCACCACGTTTAATGCGCCAGGCTTTGCCAATAATCTTGGCGGGAAGCTCTTCATTTTTGATAGCATCTCGTAACGTTTCACGGCTTAACCCTGTTAAGGCTTGCACCTCAGACAGAGTAAGCAAAAGCTTTTCTTCTACAGGAACGAAAGGACGATTCTCTGCTTGCCCAGGCTGTAACCGTTGGACGGCAGCCGTAAGATTCATAAGATGAGAACTTAAAGGCACAAGCAGTGCTTCTACTAATCCTGATACCTCGCCAAGCTCCTGGCGATGTTTGTCGAGTTTTATCGTAGCTTCATTTTCATACTTCGCCAATCCTCGCCAACTTTCTGGCGAAGTTTGTCGGGGTATGAACCGAAACATCCTAACAATAACAATTATTGTTATTTGCTGTTATCATCTCTATACTAAGAGAAAAAGATATATTTGATAGGAACACAGCAATGAATGTTTCTCTTACCGAAGAGCTAGAAAAGTTTGTCCAGAGCCAAGTTGAAAGCGGAATGTACTATTCTGCTAGCGAAGTCATTCGAGATGGTCTGCGACTGCTCAAAGAAAAAGATCTGCTTCGGCAGATAAAAATTGAGGAGCTACGTAAAGAAATCCAAAAGGGAATCGACCAACTCGATCGAGGTGAGTACGCGACTTACGATTCTGATTCACTGGAGAGCTTTGCTACTGATATTAAACAAAAGGCAAGAAAGAAAGCCTCTCAAAAGCGAAAATCAGAGGCGGTATGAGTCGTTTTGTCATAACCGATGCGGCACAAAACGACTTAGAAGCAATCTGGTTATACGTAAGCGTGGAAAGTGAAGCTGCTGCCGACCAACTAATTGATGACCTCATAAAAAGATTTCCAAAATTAGCAACCTTCCCCGAAATGGGTAGAGAAAGAACAGAACTAGCAGCCAACATAAGAGGTTTTCCTGTAGGACGCTATGTTGTTTTCTATCGCTCAATCGACGATGGTATCGAGATAGTTCGGGTACTGCATGGAGCAAGAGACATAGAACAGTTGTTCTAAAGAACTTTGATTTTCAAACCTCGCCAAACCTCGCCAACCCCCTGGCGAGGTTTGAAATTAGGAAGCCTTATTTCTCTTCCATCTCTTCGCCTCATCCCACTCAATGCGAACCGACCCTGCTTGTTTACGCCGTCTATTCACCTCCAAAAAGAGCTTCCATTTTTGCTGGTTAATCCCCGCAAACCGAAACGGACTTATCCGCTGAAAGTAGGCAGTGACTTTTGACTGGTTATGCAATGCTATTTCCTGTAACTGAGAACGGATTGCTCTATACCGTGTAGGAGCAATTATCAAGCGTGGTTTTCCTTGCTTAATGCCAAGAGAATAGCCTCGAAAATGAAGTGGTGTGGCATGAAAATCAAAGCTTACAATGTTATCAAATGCTTCATGAATGCCGTAAGTAGCAAGCAAAATAAAGGTATATTGAAAGCGGATATACATCACATTTGCTAACCCTTTTTTTCTCCTAATAGCTCGTGTAGTTCTGTGAAACGTAATGCTATATGCTGCAAGTATTTTTTGGTCTACTTCTACAATATCTTTGGTAGCAGGAATCTCCCTTACTGCATAATGCACATATCCATAGCGCATATACAGAACGACTTTTGACAAGAATTGTCCTAATGTTTTTACCTCATATTTTGCCATAGTCGCGTTTGCATCCATGCATACAAAGCAGGATATATATTACCTTAAGAATCTACTTTTACTTATATCTACGCAAGTGATAAGAAAGAGGATTGATGCTCTAACCAATCCTCTTTAAATAAAACCTTTGGGAACTTCCGTAGAAGTGCAAAAACGTATTCCTTCAATACATTTCCACTTTCCATAAGAGTGTACATTCACTAAGTATTCTAACTAGTTACACAACTCTACATTTCAGTTAGTTCCTCACTTCTTTTTCCGCCAACATATGGACAGTTATGGTTGAAAATATCGGTAAATCTGTTTCAACTTACCGCTACTTTCAAAGTAAAAAGAATAGTGGAGATGCTCGGCAAAAGAATCCCCTCAAAGCTTTCGTTATCGTTCCCAGTATGGCTACCACCCCATACCCGAATGACCTTTTGACTGGCAGCCATCAGATCATCAATTCTAAACACTTAGAATTGCTTCTACTTGCTTCCCGCTCCCTCTCTCATCGCTACTTATGAGCGTACAACTTCATAAGGGCGTAGTGACTAGTTACGCTTGTTTCTCGATAAGAGATTCCCCGATTAGTAATGATTGTTGTAATGCTGGTTAGGTGTTGCTAGTGGATTACTATCCACAGGTACTACTACTAGGTACGCAAGTACCTTTCGACTTAGAACTAAGCCGATTTGGGAGGGTAGAAAGCAGAAAACCCCTCTTACTCATAGCATTACTTTTCATCTGTTTGCCCTTGCACTATACAGCACGTACAGGTAAGCAGTTTCCCGCCTTTCATAGTTGAGCTTTTCACCGTCGCTGTTTCTAGCGATCGCCGAAGCGTACTACTTCGATTAAACTTGTCACCAAGCTTAAGCTCCCTACACCTGATGAAGTTACCCGCCCTATCTTCTATCAAAGACGTAGACTTAAGTCCCTTCATGTGGATTCTAACCACTTCAACCATTACGGCTCTTTCACCCTGGAAAGAGTCTGTCTCGGTCGCCAATTTTCCTTAGAGAAATAGTTTGTTTAGTCCTACAGGATAGAATTACAGGATTACTCCGAAACAATCGGGATTACGCTGTAAAGCCTCCTTTGCACTGGACAAGAGACTTAGACCTAAACCATTGATATAGTTATCTTTTTTAGCATTAAAAAACGAACCTAAGTATTTTTAAGTATTTCTAAGATCTCTCTAAGTACGCGCGTGCGCGCGCGAAGCTCACTTACGTTCGCGTGTGTGAATTGTGAAATTTGTCCTTTTGAGGGGAGTTCCCCTCAAACTCCCCCACAAGCCTGTTGTTTTGCGTTTGCTGGATCGCTTATTAGCGTGTCTACACCGAAACTTCTTAGCAAACACAAAATCCGCTACGCCAACAGGCACACAGAATGCTCTTTAAACGCTCTAGAATCGCTTATAAGCCGTGCAAAGCAGGTTAAATAGGGAAATGTATATCCAAGCTAAGAAAAGCTCTTAGAAGCTAAATATGCGCGTTTTAAGGGATATGGAAATTGTTCTGACCAGTAGAATGGCTTTTCGGGTTGACGGATTGAAACGAATCGTGAAGAGTGCTTTTTGTAAACACTTTGAAGGGGTTAGAGTAACGTACATGAGAAAGTCCAGAAACACTAAAACCGACGCTGTTAATTTGGCGATTTGCACGTCGGCTCTAGGTTCTGAGTTTCTTTTCACAATCATCGGAAGCACTCAATGACCAGAACTACCACGTCTTGATCGGAAATACTCAATGACTAAAACTACCATATCTCAAAAAGCTCGTCGAAGCCAAGGGGTAGAAACAGAGCTTAACAAGCATCTTACACTTGCACGAGTGGAAACTAACTTCGAGAAGCTCCCAATCTGGAGTCCTAAACCAAAGCGAGGAACTACCTTTGTTCCGAGTAAGACAATCGAGCTTCAACCTGAAAAGCTGCCAGACGGTAATATCATTGAGCGAAAAATCGAAATTGCACCGTCTGCCAAATACGGCTACCCAACAGTTCAAACACAAGAATATTGGTACGCGCTACAAAAGCTTTGGCATGAGTCACCAGAGAAAGAAGCAGGCAGAATAGAGTTTTCTAGAAGAGAAATTATTACAAATATTTTAGGTAACACGTATTCCAAAACTTCTAGAGAGGCTCTAGATAAGGCAATTTTGCAATTATCTAGTACTCTTTTTAGTTTCAATTATGTCTTTTATGATAAAGAAAAAGATATTACTCATAGTGAACTAAGAAGTTTTGTTCTTGTTGTAGATTCTTATCTCACAGAGAAGAAAAAGAAAGATGAAATCATTCATGATAAATGTTTCGTGACACTCCATCCGTTAATTGTTTCCAATCTTAGATCTGGCTATTTCAAACCCATACTTTTATCGGTTGTATCTCAACTCAAATCTGATGTAGCACGTCTTCTTTACCGCAAACTTGACTTACAATTTAGCCATTATTCAAAGTACGAAATTTCTACTGATAGATTTTTTAGAGAACACGGGCTAGAAGGACAAGAATATGTATATTCTTCAGCGAGAAAGCGTAGGTTAGAAAAGGCAATTCAAGAGCTACTAGAAAAGCCTACAAGTTCGGGCGCAGTAATCAGCAAGTATGAGTTTTTAAGAACTGCTGACGGAAAAGATTGGAAGCTTGTTGTTCGCTCTAGCAAAACAAGTAAGCAAACTAGGAAGCCAATAGAGCAAATCAATACTACCTACAAGCAACCGCAAATAGTAGAAAAAGTACCGAAGCAAGCTCACCAAACACAGAAGTCTACTCGATCGGAAGTAGATGAAGTATTAGACCATTTTCTAACGCGCTTCTTCGGTAATAGTGGCGATGTAGAATGCAGCAAAAACGACCGTAAAAAAGTTACACAATTAATCGACAAATACGGTAAACGTAAGACATTTTTAATTATTGATTATACAAAAAAAGCGACTGAAAAAGACCGCTATTATCCGAAGACTTTAGCAGGTATTAGTAAGTACATTCCTTGAGCTTTAAAGCGGATTGAAGAGTCTGAAAAACAACAACGTATAGCCAAATTCCATGAAGAAAATTTAGTTCAGCAACACAAAGAAAATAGACGGATAGACCATCAAAAGAAATATTCAGACGCATATATTGCATACGTAGAGTCACTTTTAGAAGCACTTTTTTATCGCAATCCCCAAGAATATGTAGCATTTGAGAAGAGCGAACAAAGCAAAAGATCTGCCCTAGAAAAAGCTCTTAAGGAAGCACCGACAAAAACAAAGCAATCGCTTGCAGAAGTTAATCTTAGAGTCTTTGATAAACGAGCACAGAGGGTTATAAGAGCAGTCGAATTCTTTAAAGATAAAACTACTCAAATTCCTGATTTTTGGCAGTGGGATAAAGAGATAAATCCCAAAAGGTTTTCGGAGAAGTAAGAGTCGGACAACCATTTTAGGTTTGGTCACGTCCTATTGAGTAGAAAAGTCAAAAGTTATATCATTATCTTTCAATTCTCAGTAGATCACAAATTCAGTTGAGAGCTTTATTTGATGAAGGTTTCAGGCGACTCTACCTGTCTGGCAAAAGGCTGAGGGGACAAGCTTTTCAGATGACGAGTTTTGGAGACTTCCCCAGTTAGCGATCGCTGATAACCGCAAATCAGAACTATATAATCGGCTGAAACCCTGATTCTTTCGTGACTTTGTAATCTACTGATTCTAGGTTTTATATGAATGTAACGTGGATAGATCTTACTCATTTCATCGCTATTCTTAATCCAGCAAGAGAGTGTTCAGTTTGGTTGCCAACAGGATGTTCTTCTTTTTGGGTGGGGTTCTGGAGTTTTGCGTTGGGGGGATTGCTGGTCACACTTATAGCAGCATCAATCATATGTCTGATTATTTACCTCTTGGGAGGGAATCCTTTCGGTTTTTAATGTTCGCAGACAGTAAGAGCGAGATAAGGTTACTTTATTTAGGTTAAAGTCTTCACCTAAATAACTATAAAACATTGATCCTTAGTTGAAACCAAGTGTAAATTAGAAACCCTGGTATTGATAATAAAATCAACATTATTAACCAACCCCACCTTTGATTTTCTTCAATAGGTATTGTATTGTGTGCGCTAGGTAAGTTTTCTAGATCGAAGAAGGTGTCATATTTCCTCCACCTACGGTCAGAAGTATACCAATAAAATCCAATGACTAGGAGTAGTATTGCTGAAGATATTATTCCAATCCAAGTAGTCGCACTCAAAGCACCAGACAAATCTCCAAAAGCATTTTTCACCGTATCTGTATCGTTGGATATAGTCTGAAGATCTGTTTGTATTTGTGCTAATGAGTTTGATTTAGAAGAAAACTCATTAGCGACAGTATTTAACGTATTTTGAAATTTTGACAAATCTGGTGGCGAGGCTTGTTGAGTCAAGCTATCTTTTATACCTTTTATATTACTGCTAATTTGAGAGATATCCCGCACGTCTTGTGTTAGGCTTTTCAAAGCCTTTTCTATATTTAAAATAGCTTGTTCCTGTAAACCTCTCCTGCTTTCTCTCACCCGCATTAACTGTCCTAGAAATGCAAATAAAAACCCATTGAGAACCATTAACCAAGTTATTCGTTGATGAACTAAACTATCTTCATGGCGTATTCCTTTTAAAAGATGATCTCTTATATCCAACTCGTCAGAAACGTTTTCAGGAGTAATAATTAGAACCTTCTGTACCTTTTGGGGTACTTGTTCTGTTTCGGGTCCTTGTTCTGTCATAACCTTTCCTCACAACCACATAATTCCTGATTCTACAGCACCAAGAGCCTTAGCGATGTGAGCATTTTATAACTGCTACCTCTAACAACCCCTATACAGGAAATACCGCGCAGGATAAGGAGCATGAAACGCATCTTCGACAAGCGTGATTGATAAAAACAACACAAGTGGGTAACCTTCCTCTAGCTAAATTTAGGTGAAGCTATGAAGGTAAAAATTGCTCCCAATCGTCGGTGTAGTTATGAAGATAGCTTACTTGAGCAGGAGCTAGATAAGGTGTATGAAGCGCGTTCTCTTGGCTACCAACCAGAAGGCGGGGAGTACCTTGATGTTCCAGAATTGAGTAAGTGTTTACTTGAACGAGAAGCTGCCAAAGGTGTTAAGGGTTATATTTTTCCTATTCGACATTTTGTAGTGTTAGGTGTTGCGACCCGAAATCATAATCGCTTCGACCCGAAATAATGTCATTAACGGGCCCACATTATTTGAGAATAAAACTCGCTCAGACCCACATTAATTGAGAATAGACCCAGATTATTTGACACTGACCCGAAATAACAACTCTCGACCCACATTAATTGAGAATAGGGCGTAAGCTTTATGGGGTATAGATTTAAAGCATTTCTCAATAAGAACTGTCTACAACTGTACAGATTAAAGGTTCGTTTGACAAAAACTTTTATGCTCTAAAATTATGGTTTAATGAATAATATATGTGTTTGATTAAATACGTTTATCCATTTTTTTTGAGCAGCACGTTAGATTGTGGTCACTTACGCCTATTTAAGAGTTTCAACCAACCAACAAGATGTTGATAATCAACGTCATGGAATCCTTAAATATGCCAATCAAAAAAGTTTGGGTCACTTAGAATTCGTAGAAGATGCTGTTTCAGGTCAAAAGAAATGGCGAGATCGTGCTGTAGGAGAATTACTAACTAAAACTGCTGAATCGGGGGATGTCATTATCTTTGCCGAAATCAGTCGTATGGCCCGTTCCACTCTTCAGGTATTAGAAATTCTTGAATGCTGTATGCAAAGAGAACTAATAGTTCACATCGCCAAACAGCAGATGGTTCTCGATGATAAATTGCCCAGTCGAATTACCGCTACAGTGCTGGGTTTAGCAGCCGAAATCGAACGGGAATTGATTTCTCTGAGAACTAGAGAAGCTTTAGCTAAGCGTAAAGCAGCAGGAAAACCATTGGGAAGACCCAAGGGCAGACAATCAGCCAAACTGAAGCTAGATCCTAGAAAACAGGAGATTCAGATGTATCTAGATAAAGGCATCAGTAAGCGTTCTATTGCCAAGTTAGTCGATTGCGCTCCTTCAACCCTCTATTATTGGCTGGAGAGACATCAATTATCAAAATCTAATGGCCATTAGTGAGGAATATGAGACGTAAAACTATTCCTCTAGAAAGCATTATTGAACTGCGTCAAAGGTTAGAAAGATTACCGAGTCGGAGTTCGGCACGACGGACTTTAATTTTAGAAACCGCCGAAATCTATGGAGTTTCTTGCCAAACGGTTTATCGAAAGTTACGTCAACATAGATTACCTCATTCAGCACGTCGAACTGATTATGGTCAACCGCGAGTAATGCCCAAACCAACCTTACTGCGATACTGCGAAGTGATTGCGGCACTCAAAGTAAGAACCAGTAACAATCAGGGTCGTCATCTTTCTACCGTACAAGCAATCCGTCTGTTAGAAGAACATGGAATTAATACCGATGACGGTCACCTACAAGCACCGACCGGATTACTCAAAAAAACCACCGTCAATCGTTATCTCAAAGAATGGGGATACGACAAAGAGAGACTTTCGCGTCAACCACCGGCGGTGCGTTTTGAGGCCGAATACAGTAACCAATGCTGGCATTTTGATTTAAGTTCATCTGACCTCAAACGGCTCAAAAACTCCGTTGAGTTAGAACCAGGTCGCGGAAAACCATTATTAATGCTTTATAGCGTGGTTGATGACCGCAGTGGCGTAGCCTATCAGGAATACCACGAAGTATATGGTGAGGACGTAGTATCCGCTTTAAAGTTTTTATTTAATGCCATGTCTCCGAAAACAACAGAAGGTTTTCCTTTTCAAGGAATTCCCTCAATGCTTTACATGGATAATGGCCCGATTGGTCGTAGTAGGGTATTTCAGAAAGTGATGAATTATCTGGGGATTGAAGTCTGCACCCATGTACCCAAAGGAAAAGATGGCAGAAGAGTGACGGCTCGCGCCAAAGGGAAAGTGGAACGACCTTTCCGTACTGTTAAAGAGATGCACGAAACCCTCTATCATCTTCACGAACCAGAAACCTTAGCCGAAGCTAATACTTGGTTGATGCAGTTTCTCCTTCACTACAACAAACAACCTCATCGCCGAGAATCTCATTCGAGAATGGAAGATTGGATGAGCAATTTGCCCAAGGATGGAATCAGGGAAATGTGCAGTTGGGAAAGGTTTTGCACCTTTGCTAGAGAACCGGAAACGCGAAAAGTTGGTCTTGATGCTCGGATTACTGTAGAAGGGGTAGCTTATGAAGTCGAACCTGATTTAGCTGGAGAAAAGGTCATTCTCTGGTGGGGTTTATTTGATAGCGAGCTTTATGTCGAACATCAAGAGAATCGTTATGGTCCTTATGCTCCTATTGGAAAACCCATACCTCTTCATAGTTACCGCAGTTTCAAGAAAACCAAGACCCAAAAACGAGCCGACCGAATTGAAGCAATAGCTAAGCAGTTAACTTTACCTGGTTCGGCTATCGGTAAAGTCGATTTACCAATGGTTTCAGAAAATGTCATTCCTTTTCCCGTTCGTTCTTTTGTTGACCCTGACCCCTTTGAGGAATTGACCTTTGCCAATGCCATCGCTGCTAAAAAAGCGATCGCTTATTACCTGGTCAAACCCTTAGCCAAACTAACCTCCGAACAAATGGCCGCCGTTGATTCAATTTTGGAAAAAACCCTGAATAAAGAAGAGGTTATGACCCAAATCAAGGATTATTTTAGTCAATTCAGTTAAAGAGGTAGATTGTTATGTTTAG
>JASJEI010000129.1 GCA_030064795.1 Pleurocapsa sp. MO_226.B13
AAGTAGGTCGGGATAATTAAACTCAACTATGTTTACTTTTGTCAAGTAGATTTAATCCTTTGATTGATATTAAGTTGAAGCGAATTTACATTTTGTTACATACTTCAGGTTATTTATGTCTGTCTACTTAGTTGATGGCAATAGTGAAATATTCCTATATGATGGCATCGAAATTCTTCAAATAACCGACAACGATGTTGATGATTCGTTTCCTGAGATATCTGGGGATAATATAGTTTGGTTGAGAAAGTCTTCATTAGAAGATCCAACGGCAACTATTGTTTTAGCTACTTCCAACAATGTCGATTTGCAATCGAGAACTACTGTATACAGATTTTTAAACAACGATACGGGGGTTCATTTTTATACTGCTAATCCAACCGAAAGAGATGCAGTAGAAGATTTGCCTAACTTTAGCTTTGAGGGCGCATCTTATCAAAGCGTCGATTCCTTAACTGGCGCAGACAATTCTGTACCTGTATATCGTTTTTTGAATGAGGATACAGGAGTTCATCTTTACACGGTATCAGAGACGGAAAAAGATGCAACCGAGAACTTGAGTAACTTTAGTTACGAGGGTGAGGCTTTTTCTGCTTATGCGACTGAGGTTGATGGTTCAGTTCCTATTTATCGCTTTTACAATTCCACTACAGGCGCGCATTTCTATACCCCTTCGGCTACCGAAAGAGACAACGTGGAAAATAATTTACCAGAGTATCAGTCTGAAGGTATTGCCTATTATGCTTTGCCTATAGAGTCTGAGGTTATTTAATTTATTGACTTATTTAAGATGATGATGAAAATAAAGTTCGATCGCTCTATCTATTTAGCTTTGATATTTAGCTTTTGCTTTCTTAGTTTAGTTCCCGCAGCCAATGGCGAACCAGATCGCAGCTATGATGGTCGATTTATTTTGGCAGAAAATAATGAAGATGAAAGCGAATCTGAGTTACAGGGAATCCCTCTAGAAGTAAACGAAATCGCCGAGCAAATTACCGTCAGAATAGATGGTGAAAAAGGTAATGGTTCTGGGGTAATTTTTGCAAGACACGCAGATCCAAGTGAAAAAGATGTTTTTATTTACTATGTTCTAACCGCCAAGCACGTAGTAGAAAAACCACAACAATATACGCTAGTAACTGAAGATGAAGAATATTATTCTGTAGATTCTAATGAAATTGAAAAGTTTACCGATTCAGATTTGGCGGTAGTTAAGTTTAAGAGCGATCTAAAATATAACACCGCCCGTTTTGGTGATTATCAGTTTGGCTTTAATGAAGAAGCCTGGGTGTTTGTCTATGGTTGGGCAAAATCTTCAGCTTCTCCTCAACCACAGTTTTCGGCGGGAAAAATTGCAGGTAAAGAAACGGGGATATTTTTGGTTAAAGACGATCTATCTTTCGCTCAAGATAATGGTTATGAGCTGGTTTATACTAATTTGTCTGAAAGCGGGATGAGTGGTGGCCCAGTATTAGATACTAGCGGAAGGGTAATTGGGATTCATGCTTCTGCTGAAGGAGAAAGATATAGATTAGTAGATAAGTTGCAGCTTGGCTTTAGTTTGGGAATTCCTGTCGCCACTTTTTTAGATTCCGATTACGCTCAAGATTTAATTGTCAGACAAGGAGTTGAGATTAAGACTACTAAAGAAAGGTTAGATATCGATCCCTTTGCGCAACCGAAATTGTCTCAAGAATATCTTGAATCAATTCAAAATAATCTCACCAAGATTCAACCTCCTACAAGTTCAAGCGATGAAACTCAATGGCTCAATTATGGCAACCAACTATGGCGGTTATCGCGCTACCCAGAAGCGATCACAGCATTCGATCGCGCTCTCGAACAGCAACCCAATTTTTATCAGGCGCATTACGGTAAGGGATTAGCTCATTACAATCAAGGTGATTACCAAGAAGCAGTAGCGCGATTTAAGCAGGCTACTAAAATTAGACCTGATTTTTATCCCGCTTGGTATCGTCAATCTTTATGTTTATTGGCTTTGAAGCAATACGAGTCAGCCCAAGCAGCTATTAAACAAGCGATCGCTCTTAAGCCCGACAATATCGCCTTACATATCTTACAAGGAGAAGCACTTCAAAACTTATCTCAGCCAGAGAAAGCGATTGCTGCTTATAATAAGGCGATCGCCAGTGACGCTAGTTCGATTGTTTTGGTCAGAAGAGGTAGTCTATATCGTAATTTAGAATTATGAAATTAACACTACTATCTCTGATTTCTCTTAGCTTCACTTTACTAATTGGCAACGTAACTATTGCCAACGGACAAGAAACCAACGAACAGGAACTCAAGGAATTTTGTCAAAGATTTCCCTACAACCAAAAGTGCAACGATTTTAATCCTAGCGATGTTCGAGAATTTTGTATTAATTTTCCGCAAGATAAACGTTGTGCCGATCTTGAGCCATTAATTTCTTTAGAAGAGCGTCAAGGAGAAGCTTTTTATTGTTCGCTAATACCTAAACCAGAGGCAAAATCTAAAAAGTGCAAAATTGTAGTTAAAGATGACCAAATAATTGCTTATCTAGAAAAAGGCGAGGCATTAGAAGCTTTGGATAATCAGGAAGATACCGAAGAAATGGTTATTGATATCAAAGATGTGTGGTTCTTCCGATTTCATTATGCTCAAATATACGCGATCGCTAAAAATCAAACAAAATAAAAAGGATAAATAAAACTGTCAAACCTATATATAGGTTGACTTATTAAGATTTTTCTTATAGTTTAAATTTTGATATACGACCTATTTTATTTACTTTTTTATTTTAATGGCATCTTTTCCTCAACTTAATATATTCGAGCAAATAATTAATTTACCAGAATTTACAGTTAAAAATTATCGGTTTATAGATGGATTTGGATTGGTTCGGATTTTAGAGAAGAAAGAGAAAAAAGCAATTTGTCCTCATTGTGGTAGAAAAAGTGATAAATTACATCAAAATTATCGATATTTAGTAAGAGATTTACCGATGATGGAACCTGATGTATATTTAAGAGTAAATCGAAGACAATTCAAATGTTCTCATTGTCAAAAACCTTTTACAGAACATTTTGATTCTATCAGAAAAACTAGAACTTATACAGAAAGATTGTCTGAAAAAATTATTACAGAAGTAATTGAAAGTGATCTTAAAAATGTCGCCCAAAGAAATGGTTTGAGTGAAAAGGAAGTAGAAACAATATTAAAAGAAAAATTTGCAGAATTAAAAATAGACAAGCCCAAGCAATTAAAAAAGCTAGGCATAGATGAAATTCCTTGGGTAAAAGGACATAAAAATTATTGTGCAGTTTTAGTCGATTTAGAAACAAGAAAACCCGTAGATATTTTAGAAAAAAGCGCACCGCCCGCGTGACGCGAAGCTAATCCTTTAGGGCTGAGGTCTCCTCAGCGTAAGGACGGAGCAAGCAGGAGTCAGGAATGTTTGCGTGAATGCTTTGAAAGATGGGGAACTGAAGTCCTGAAAAACATTGAAGAAGTTAGTATAGATTTGTGGTCAGCTTATAAAAATTTAGTTCAAGAATTAATGCCAAATGCTGAAGTAGTAGCAGATAGATTTCACGTTATGAAATTAGTCAATGATGAGTTAGATACGGAAAGAAAAATAGTTAAAAGAAAAGGAGAGAAGCTCAAAAATAAAGCGGAAAAAGAAAAAGTTCTTAAGGTCATAAAAAAGAGCAAATATTGCTTGTTGAAAAATGAAAAAGATTTAAACGAGGAACAAAAAGAAAAACTCAAAGAGGTCAAAAAACTTTTTCCTAAGTTAGCCAATATGCACCACTTAAAGGAACAACTTAGAAATAGTTTTGAAAAAAGCGATTCTGAATTAATAGGATTATTGAATTTAAGTGATTGGTTGCGAGATGCTGCTTCAGATTTTCCCAACAGTTCTGCGACTATAATTAGATGGCTTGGGGAAATTATTGGTTACTTTAAAAATCGAACTACTCAGGGAATAGTTGAAGGCATTAATAACAAATTAAAATTAATAAAGCGTAAAGCTTATGGCTTTAAAAATTTCGATAATTTTCGTTTAAGAAGTTTATTATCTTTCTGACTTTTCATATTAATTTAGCATGATGAAATCGGAAGAACCAGATGTGTTTAGTTTAAATTCTCAGTGGTGGTTAGCAGATGTAGCTAGTCAAGAAGAATCTGTAGGAATGTTTGCCGATATTCAACTAGGTTATTTGTTAAACAATAGCCAAGGAGATAATAAAAGTAGATTTTTAATTATCTCGGCAAATAAAGACCGAGATAAGGGTGAAGGCTTTTCCAATGAAAATATTCCCAAGATTTTAGAACAATTAGAACCTTGGCTGTATTATCAACCCGATATAAGTGCGATCGCACAACAGTTAAAGCTAGAACCCAATAACTCTGATACTCAAGTAGCAAGCAATATTCAACGACTTTTGGATACTAAAGAGTGTCCCCGATGCAATCTAACTAATGCCGATTTGGAAGGAGCTAATTTGAAAGGAGCTAATTTGGAAGGAGCTAATTTAGAGGGAGCTAATTTAGAAGGGGCTAAGTTAAAAAGAGCTTATTTATTAGGAGCTAATTTAAACAATGCCAATTTGTATAAAGCAAACTTGGAAAACTCAATTATGCTGTTAGCTTCTTTGGAAAATAGCGATCTTGGTAATGCTAATTTGCAAGCTGCCAACCTCAAATATGCTAACTTAAACAATGCCGATCTGACTCAAGCTAAACTAGATGGTAATGGGTTGAATGTCACGCAGTTACAGAACGCTAACCTAATAAATGCTAACCTAACATAAGCTAATTTAAGATGTGCTAATTTAGATTCCGCTAATCTTAAAAATGCTAATCTGACCAAGGCTAATTTAGAAAATTGTACGCCAAAAATGAGCATCAATAAAGGAGATATTTCTAATTTTCTCTTAAATAACGCCATAGTTAGTACGCCTTTAAGTGACGCAACCGATGTACTTAGAGTGATTAGTTCTATTCTTGCGTTTGTTAACAATCCTAATGATTCTTCTGATGCCATGAATCAATTAAATGGTTTCGGGCAACGTGGGGTTGAATTTATCGGTAAAACGAATTTAAACAATGTAAATTTGAGTGGTGCAAATTTAACTGAAACTAAATTAAAAAGTGCCGATTTATTTAATAGTAACCTGAACAATACAATTTTAAATTATACAGATTTGAAGGATACAGATCTCAGTAATTCTAATTTAATCGATGCTCAGATAAGTGATTCAGATTTAGAAGAAGCATTTTTGTGTAACACAATTATGCCAGATGTTTCTCTGAGCCAACAAGGATGTTTAGATGATGAAACAGCAACTGAAGAAGATGAAGACAGCTAAATAAAAATATTCTTTTGGTTGGAACACGATCTATGAACATTACACTCAATTGGATATTAATATTCTGCTTGGGAGTATTGATATTTCCAATGAATAAATATGTTTCCGACTTGTGCTTAAATTCCCAAACCAAAATCAAATCATCAGATTTATTAGCTCAATTTCCTCTTAAAAAAGCCGAAGCTATCGTAGTCAGAATTAGAGCTAAAATGGGATTTGGTAGTGGTATTTTGCTTCAGCGCGATCGCAATACATATCGTGTGGTTACTAATCGTCATGTAGTCGATCGCGGAAACAGGTATTATATTCAAACATCAGACGATCGAGTTCATGTCGGCACATTAGTTACTGTCTCGCCTCAAGATGATTTGGCAATTTTAGAATTTACTAGCGATCGCCCTTACTCTATTGCTAGGATAAATACTGCACCCATACAACCCCACGAGCCTCTGTTTGCTGCGGGATTTCCCTTTAATAGCGATCGCTTGCAGATAACTGCGGGTAAACTACTTTTACAGATGTCTAAACCCCTCCAACAAGGGTATCAGCTTGGCTATAGCAATACTATCGATCGAGGAATGAGTGGCGGTGCTATTTTTAATTCTCTGGGAGAGGTAGTAGGAGTCAATGGTAAAAGTGCCAACCCCGTAATTGCCGATTATCAATATCAGGATTCAACCTATCCCAGTCAACAGCTAAAGCAACAAATGATCCAGTTAAGTTGGGGAATACCTATTACCAAAGCAATCGAATTGAGCGAATAATTGTCGATCGCTGCTACTAATTACTCATTCTCGCTCTAACAGTATATTTCCCCGATTCTCCTGGGAAAGTTGTTCTAGTAATTACAGTATACTTACCATCAACAGGTAACTTAGCTTCAATCTGAGCATTCCAATTATTTATAGAGCGATCGCCGTTAAGCTCTAGTTTTTCACCGTTAGGTTTTTGTAAGACTAAAAGCGGATCGAAATCATCGCTGTTCATCTCAATAATAACTTCTCGATCTTTCTCTCCCACAAAGGTATATTTTTGGCAATATATATCTGGCTCTAAAATTATATCCGAACATGGATATTTTTCATTTAATTCATTATTAATTGCTTTGCCGTTTAAAGGTAAATTTTGACTAGCTGTCTTATTTAAGTTGGTTCCCAACCACCACAATAAGGGAATAACAGTTAACAGGGCTAAACTAGGAATTAAGATTCTTTTCTTAATCGAATTAGAAGCAGAATCTGGAGGGGAAAAATCTGTTTTACCTATGGAATTGATATCTTGCAACACTTCTGCTGCTGTATGATAGCGATCGCTTTTACTATTTTGCACCATTTTAGTTAAAATAGCTTGAAAATCTCGGCTAATAATCGCTTTGTCTTGCCAAAGAATTTCGTTGCGATCGTTTCGAGTCAAAAGATTAGGATTAATACCCGTTAAGGCTTGAATGCCAATTATTCCTACTGCATAAATATCACTATAAAATCCCGTTCTTCCCAAGGACTGTTCTGGAGCAATATAGCCTGGAGTACCGATAATAGTACCTAAAATTGTCTCTCCATTGAATTCCATCACCGCACCAAAATCGATCAATACTAGTCGATTATTTCCTCGATCGCAAATAATATTACTCGGTTTGATATCTCGATGAATGATTTTTCGCTGATGGATAAAGATCAGTATTTCTAAAAGTTCGGATACAATTTGTACGACTTCTGCTTCCGATTTTTTTGGCTCTTTGGCAAGTTCTTCTGCTAATGTTTGACCTGCAATATATTCCTCAATTAAATAGAATTTCCCATCGACTTCTAGATGAGCGAGTAAACCGGGAATTTGAGGATGTTTCCCCAACATCTCCAGGGTTTCTGCTTCGCGATCGAATAACTATTTTGCCTTGGCTAAATATTCTGGGTGGGATTGCTTGGGCTTTAGCTGTTTGATAACACAAATAGGATTTTGGGGACGCTTAGTATCTTCAGCTAAATATGTATGACCAAAAGCTCCCGAACTCAAAGATTTGGTAATTTTATAACGTTGGTCTAAAAGCGTCCCAATCATATTAACTGACGTTACGCAAAAGCTATCATATTGAGATGGATATAAAGCTTTTGGAACTATATAGCGACTACATCATAAGTTCATTTGGGCAGATAACAGCCACGGGATTATCCAGGGCATTGTCAGGAAGTATCAGTCACGACAAAATAACTCGCTTTTTGGCAAAAAACAATCTGGACTCGAAAGAATTATGGCAGCTAGTAAAACCAGCGATAAGAGAGGAGGAACAAGAAGATGGAGTACTGATTGTAGATGACACTATCGAGAAATTACCTCACACAACTGAAAGTGAACTGATTTGTTGGCATCATGACCATCAATCAAATCGTTCAGTCAAAGGAATTAACATCATCAATTACGTCTACAGTATAGGGGATGTAAGCCTCCCAGTCGGTTTGGACGTGATTAGAAAACCGATAAAATTTTGTGAGGTGAAAAGCAAGAAAGAAAAACGTAGAGCAACAGTGACAAAAAACGAATAGACTCGGAATCAATTAAAAATTTGCGTCTAGAAATCAACTCAAATATAAATACGTGCTAACCGATAGCTGGTTTTCTTCAAAAGAAAATATGAGTTTGATCCGTCATGATTTGAATAAGCATTTCGTCATGGCAATCAAAAGCAACCGCACGGTTGCAGTGAGTGAAAAAGATAAGGCACAGGGACGCTTTACAAGAATTGATTCACTCTCTTGGTCATCACAGAAGCCAGTCAGAGGGTGGCTATTTGGACTGGATTTTCCCGTCCTACTTCACCGTCAAGTCTTTACAAACAAGGATGGAAGTACAGGCATCTTGTATTTGGTAGAGAGTGATTTTAACTGTAATGTTTCCAGGCTTGAAGCAATCTACAAAAAACGGTGGAAAGTGGAAGTCTTTCATAAAACACTCAAATCCAAGACTGGTTTAGCTAAATCCCCCACTAAATGGATTCGTACTCAAGCCAATCACATTTTTATGTCGATTTATGCTGCATTCCAACTAGAATGCTTGAAATCGAAACACAAAATGAATCATTTTGCTTTGATACGTCGTATTTATATTCGAGCTTTACAACAAGCTATGTCTGAACTTCGTTTACTCAAAAGTGCGTAACGTCAGTTAATATCTCCCCCCGTTCCTTCTTCCGATGCACGAGCCAAAATATCATTACCGTCACCCGAAGCAGTCGGAAAAGCCATTCTTTTTTTGTCGTTATATCTCAATCCTCCCATCACATTTACTCTTCCCTTTCTTCTTTGTCCCGTTACTTTTTTCTTTTTCCCTACCCGTCGCCAACTTTTTCTTCTAATTACTCTCATGCTTCGCCACTCTCATGAGGGGCTGTGTGGCGAAGCGTCTTCGCCACCTTGAACGCCCCGTCCCAAAACCAAACTTGGATCTTGCTGGGCTCTTTTTGACTCGCTTCTATATATCCTGATAATTTTGCTTTAAATACTTCTCTTTTCTCTTGGTTTTGTTTGTCTTCTAGACTGTATTTTGCCCAGTGGTAAGCGTACTTTTTTTCTTTTAGTATCCTCCTGACTTGCTCCCCGCTTAATTTAATTCCTGTTTCTTGTTCTAAATGCGTAGCTAATCTGGCTGCTGTCCATCTGCCCAATTCATAGCTATATTCTGATGGCTCTTGTTCAATTACCTCCATTAATAAATCGATATATTGTGGTGTTACTTTTCTCTTAGAACCTTTTTTTCTTTGGTCTTTTAAACTCTCTAAATTATCTGGGTCTCCATGACAGCGCGCCTTAGCTACGCTGCGATAACTACATCCTATAAAATCAGTAATTTCGGCATAAGTTTTGCCATCATTCATCCATTCGTAACATCAAAGCTCTTTGTCGAAAATGACTATCTTCACTTGCTTTTAATGCATTTTGTAAATTTTTTTTTGCTCTTGTGTTAAAAAGTTTTTGATAGGCATATTCTTGAACTTCGGAATTTATCTGATTGCTATCATATGCAATATCGATGTTGCTCAGCTTATGTGAGAGCTAAAAGCTTCCGATTGAGAATTTAGAATATGCTATCAGGATTGGATGCTACACGTATGACAACTTTCATACAAAATTAAATAAATATACAAATTTAAATGTTTTATTAAGTAGTATAAGTTTTATACTTCCAATATAATCTTTAAACATTTTCAGATTGAAAAGTTTTTGATATGGCAACTCCTACTTCTGTTGGTGACGTATCACAAGTTGATTTGACTGGATTTAATGAAATCAACAGTTTGATTTATGGAACTAAATGGGGCGGGATTACTGGAACGGTGGCTAACTTAACCTATAGCTTTGGCGATCCTTCTTCTTCACTGTATATTTCTAGAGATCTAAACAATACTCTTAATCCTCATAATCCAAATGCTAGATATGGTTTTCTTGACGAGCCATTTGTAGGAACACCAGATACTATTACCAATGAGCAAAAAATAGCTGTCACTAACATTCTTGATAATTGGAGCGAAATTGCCAATATAAATTGGGTGTAGCTCTATTGAGCGAAAAGTTGGGCTACTTTACCCGCTATTTCTCACAAATTAAGCTGAAAGCCAATTTAAAGCTTAAAAGTTGAAGATTTTTTCTAACAAGAAAAATTTGAGATGCTGACGATAAAAAATCAGGCTAAATTGTGAGAAAATTCGACAAAAGAACCTAAAAATTCAGCCATTAAGAAAAATTGACCATGACAAAATAAATGGCAATATATTAACAGCCATTTAAACAACTATTTAATTATTTTGCTCAAAAATTAAAATCATCCAGAATCAGGAATTGCTTGAATTCTGGAGTAAGCAATAGCTAAAATATCTTGGTAGGGATAAGCAGTAGCAATAGCAATTAAAATTCTTCTACAACTAATAGTTATTCTCGCTCCTAATTTCAGGAAAGAAAGACGAATTGTCCCGACTGTAGCTTTAGCAAAACAGGTTCTTTTTAAACAATTTTGACGGAAAGCTTGCATCAAAACATAAGCCATGGAAGAAAGCCAAAGTCTTAGTTGATTACTGTCAAATGTTTGTCCTAAAGGATACCGCTTCGCATATGTTGAAGTTCGGTCAGCAAATAAATCAAGTTGTTGTTCTTTAATCCGATTTTCCATCTCCCCTCTAGGGCAATATTTCTTTGTATAAAGTAAAGATGGTGGTATTTTTGAAGCAGGTAAAGAGGTAACAACATGACGCATTTGTGAGCCGTGATATCCATGACAAACTTTGGTAACAACTCTTCTACTTCTACTCCAGGATGTTTGAGTTTTATAGCTCATAGAACGATACCAAGTAGCTTCAGGAACTAATTTATTTGCTTCTTCTAATTCTTCCTCGGGAGAAAACAATGTTTCCATCAATTTTGTAACGGGTTCAAGTCTTATTTCATAATCAGCCTTAGCTTTTTCAATAATATCTGCTGCTCTCAACTTTAATTGGTTATTAGTTGCCATTGCTAAAACATAATCAACTCCTTTTTGGTTTTCACACCAGGTCATAATATCTTCACGAGAATAAGCACTATCTCCTCTGATTATAATGTGAGTATTCTGCCACTTTTCTCTAATTAATCCAATTATTCTTTGTAATTCTGTCTTAGCTCCATCTGCTGGATCGACATTAGAAGATCGCAGTTTTGCTACCAACAAATGATGCCCACCAAAAATATACAAGGGAGCATAACAAACTCCCTTATAATAAGGATTGAAAAAAGCCCCTTCTTGATTGCCATGTACTTGGTCATCAGTTACATCCATGTCTAAAATAATTTGTCTCGGTGGCTTGTTGTAAGAATCGAGAAATATTTCGACAAAAGCTTTTTCAATTTCTTTGGGGTCAGGCTCTATTTTATGGTAACGGCTTGACTCTTGATTGATGATTGTTTCTGGACAATATTCTAGTCGGTTAATTGTACTTTTCCCGGCTAACCCAGTTTTTTTTGAATTAATAAAATCTAGCTTTTCTAAGGCAATCGCCAAGGCCGGATCGTAGCGTAATTTATCATGATCGTTGACATCTTCATAGCCTAAGCTGATGCCATAAACTCTTTGTGCTAATAACTGGTGGACTGAATATTCTACATAAGATGTGTCGCGATAATCTCGAAAACATTCCGCAAAGCGAGCGGTAATTTGCAACTTTTTATCTAATTCTGCCAGCAATACAATTCCTGCATCTGAGCTAATTCTTCCTCCAGTAAAATCAGCTATTACTTTTCTTCCTTTGATACTTCCAAAGTTTAGTTGATTGGCAATAGATTGTGTCGAACTGGGACTCATTAAAACCGAGGGATTAAAATTACTTTTCTTCCTAAATTATATCTGGTTTTATACTTATTTATCTAGGAGGATTTATGGCAAAATTAAATATATTTGCGTAAATATTACGCTAAGTAAATTGCTTTTTATTCAAACTCTAATTGATTTTAATGCAGGCGGGAACTCTAGCAACAGACTGTAGTTTGACAGCAGCCCTGGACACCAGGGTCAAACCTATACTTGGTAAGGCTTCTGTTCATAGCGAGCGCGGATTTTGTGAGAAAAGCGGGGGACGCAGAGGGTACAGTATCCTGGGATGAACTGAAAACAGAAGCAGAATTGTGAATTATTGTATTGAAACGAGCAGGAGATTTGAGTCCGATGTTGTGGGGGATGGAATTATCA
>JASJEI010000510.1 GCA_030064795.1 Pleurocapsa sp. MO_226.B13
GCATTAAAATTCTTGTTCAATGCCATGTCTGCTAAAGACAATCAAGAATTTCTCTTCCAAGGAATCCCTTCAATGATTTACCTGGACAATGGACCAATTGCTCGCAGTCGGGTTTTCCAGAAAGTGATGAATTATCTGGGAATAGAAGTACGCACCCATGTCCCTAGAGGAAAAGATGGTAGAAGAGTTACAGCCCGTGCTAAAGGCAAAGTAGAGCGTCCTTTCCGCACCGTTAAAGAAATGCTGGAAACTCTCTATCATCTCCACCCACCAGAGACCGTGACCGAAGCCAATACTCGGCTCATGCAGTTTTTGCTTTACTACAATAAACAGCCTCATAGGAGAGAATCCCATTCCAGGATTGAAGATTGGCTCTCTAATCTAACCAAAGATGGCATTAGGCAAATGTGCAGTTGGGAAAGATTTTGTACCTTTGCCAGAGAACCTGAAAAGCGCAAGGTAGGGATAGATGCGCGGATTACGGTTGAGGGCGTAGCCTATGAAGTCGAACCCGATTTAGCAGGTGAGAAAGTTATCCTCTGGTGGGGGTTGTTCGACCACGAGCTTTATGTAGAGTATCAAGACCGTCGCTATGGTCAGAGATGCACCTATAGGAAAACCCATACCTCTCCATAGTTATCGCAGTTTCAAGAAAACCAATACTCAAAAGAGAGCCGACCGTATTGAAGCTCTTGCCCAACAATTGACTTTACCTGCTTCAGCTATTGGACGAGTGGAATTACCAACCGTAGCCGAGAATGTCATTCCTTTCCTAGTACGTTCTTTTGTCGATCCAGACCCCTTTGAGGAGTTGAGATTTAAAAATGCCATTGAAGCCAAACGCGCGATCGCTCATTACTTAGTTAAACCTTTGGCGAAATTAAATAAAGAGCAAATGGCAGCAGTTGAAGCTATTTTGGAAGAAAGCCTCAATAAAAACGAGGTAATGACCAAAATCAAGGATTATTTTCAAAGATCAACAATATGAGGTAGTTTTCTATGTTTAGTGAAGTAAGGTCATTCTTTGGTTTAGAGAAAGAACTCGACCATTTAGGGTTTTTTGAAACTACTTCACAAAAACATTTAGCTAAAGAACTCAAAGTAGCGATCGCCCAGGGACGATTGATTGCCCTCTCTGGTGTTGTGGGTAGTGGTAAAACTACTTTTCTCCAAAAATTAATGACCGACCTCACTAAAAGCAAAGAAGTAGTGGTTTCTCGTTCTTTAGCGATAGAATCGGACAAAGTACGTGATTGTTACTTTGATTACCGCCTTATTTTACGATTTATCCCCCGATAAGCTGGAAAAAGTTCCCTCAAATTCGGAAAAAAGAGAGCGTTTACTCTTGGAATTAATTCAAAAAGCTCGTTTGCCCGTCGCTTTATTTGTCGATGATGCTCACGGACTGCACAGTACAACTTTGGTCAGCTTGAAAAAGTTAATCGAACTGGTACGGAGTAATGGAGAGAGATTGAGCGTTATTTTAGCGGGACATCCTAAGCTCAAGAATGATTTGAGAAGACCTACTCTAGAGGAAATCGGAGGACGCACTCAAGCATTCTCTATTGAAGGGATTCGAGGTCAAGAATCGAAATATATTGAATGGCTTTTAGATCGAGCTACCAAGGACAAGGTTAAACCTTCAGATATCTTGTCATCGGAAACTATTAAATATTTAGCAGAGCGATTATCTACGCCATTACAAATCGAACAATACCTAACTTTGGCGATGAATGAAGCTTATCAGGTGGGGCTAAAACCAATTACTCCAGAATTTATGGAAACAATTCTAGCTATTGGATTAGACGAGCTTGAACCTAATTTAATCCGACATGGTTACAACGCTAAGTCGATTGCCAGATTGCTCAATGTCAGACCATCGGAAGTGCGTTCTTTTCTACACAATCAACTTTCTCCTGAAAAAACGACTGAGATGAGGGAGCAAATCCTCAAGATTGGTATTCCCATCTAGAATTTATATTCTTACTTAATGTGGGTCGAGGTGTGTTATTTCGGGTCAGTCTCAGAATAATCTGGGTCTATTCTTATTTAATGTGGGTCTGAGTCAGTCTTATTCTCATTTAATCTGGGCTTCATATCGCCGTTATTTCGGGTCGAAGTGATTCTTATTTTGGGTCGCTACAGTTAAATCCCCTGCCTGTCCTGCACTTTGAGTTTGAGTCGTCAAACCACCAGGAATTCCTTCGCCAAAAGTATTAATTAATTCTACTGATTCAGAAGCATTAACCGTCAAAGTTCCTCCTGTACCTTCACTCAAAGTACCACCGAATATTAATCCTTCTTCAACCAGCAAATTTTTAGTTGCGATTGTCAAATTACCACCATCTCCAGATCCAACTGTATCAAATGACAAACCAGAACCATTTTTTATCTTTATTGTCTCTAGAACATTTAGATTGAGATTGCCTCCATTTCCATTTCCATTAGTTCTAGTTGAAATCAATGAACCATTCTGAATAATTAGATTCTGACTAGTTATTTCTACATTAGCTGCATCCACTTCGCTAAAAGTAACAGTAGCAATTGATGAGCTATTAATATCTAGTAACCCAGTTTCTAAGAATATATTTCCTGTATTACCAGTTGCATTTTGATCGACCTCAGAAAATAAATTACTATTTTCAATATTTATGGACTCTGTAGCTGTAATTACTATATCTCCAGTCCGCCCTTCCCCAAAATTACTAGCTGAAATTTGCCCATTGTTATTAAGATTGAAAATTTGAGTGTTTAAGGTAACATTTCCTCCATTACCTCTTCCTGTTTCTGATAACTGAGCTGATAAACCACCAAAATTATTCTCTATTCCACTGATATTTATGGACTCTGAAGCATTAACTGTTAAGTTTCCCGAATCTCCTACTCCAAAAACGCCTGTTAAAATTTGTGCGCCATCACTAAGGTTAAACTGTTCGGTATTAATATTTATATTTCCTGTATTTCCTTGTCCAAAAGCATTAGCTGAAATTTGTGCGCCATTGCTAAGGCTAAATTGTCCAGTCTCAATCGTTATATTGCCTGTATTACCGATCGCATTTTGGGTCACATCAGCAAATATACCGCTAGAAAAATTATCGAAACCGTCTATTTCTATTGATTCTGAAGCATTTATGGACAAACTACCTGTGTTTCCCGCTCCAAAAGTAGAAATTCCAATCAAACCCCCATTGCTGATACTCAATGTTCCTGTTTCAATAGTTATGTTTCCGCTATTGCCAATGCCGCCAAAATTATTGAAGTTACCAACATTGTTAGTAACTCTACTGTTGCGATCAATATTAATTGAGTCACTAGCATTCAAAGAAATATCATCCGCCTGAACATTGGGCGAACCTAAACCACGGAAAATTCCTGCAAACAAACCGCTTCCTTCTAATATTTCAATATTGTTAGCAGTAATCGCAATATCTCCACCGCCATTTCCCGACACCAAAAAACCCGCATTATCAGTTAAGGAAACATTTGCTCTAGCTAAATCATCGGGAAAATTGAAGCTAAGATTATCATTTTCAAAATTTATCCCTAGTGTTCCTGATTCTCCTACTGCACCTAACTCAATTCTGCCACCGACTGCAACTATTCCACCACCATCAGCTGTAATATCTCCTCCTGCTAGACCAAATGTTTTACCATCAGGGACTCTCAAGCCAAACAAATTATCATCAAAAGAAGGTGCTGGATTAAAATCTGCTGAAGTAGTAGAACTATTTTCGATCGGTGCAGGATTATCACGAAAACCCAAACCAATGGGTGCATTAATTGTCAGGATTGGTTGTTGTAGATTATCTACCGCGCTAAATTCCCCATCCTCAAATAAAATACTATCTGCGGTACTACCCAAAAATGAACCACCAATATCTAACCTGGCATTTTGTCCAAAAACAATCCCTGCGGGGTTAATTAAGAATAAATTGGCACTACCATTAGCCCGAATTAAACCATCAATATTGGAAATATTACCGCCAGTAACGCGACTAAGAATATTAGAAATACTATCCACGTTATTGAAGAAAGCTTCATTACCCGTAGGTACGGAAAAGTCTTGAAAACTATGAAATAAATTACTTCCTCGCGTCTCCCCTCCCGTTATCTCTGCAATACTTCCATTTTGATTTACTTGAGTATTAACTGTGCCATCAGGGGTGACTTGAGCTTGAGTTGAACTGGCGTAGAGGCAGCCAAGGGTACAAAGACCAATCTGAAGCAGAGGAGAAAGAGCTTTTTGCACGGTAGTATTCTTGTTCAGCCAAGAATTATAGTTTCAGAAATACTACCATTGTGACCAGTTATTTCAACCTGTTTTTAATTGATCTTTGTATTATCCCTGGTCAATCCTGATTGCCATGCCAATAGAGTAATCAACATTTTTGACTCTTACTTCTGTTCCTCAAAACCTTTAAGATCTCTTCAACTGGGGTTTTCTCGTCGTTCATTCTGATAATCTTCGCTTCCATCTTCCTTGGTATGTATTCAGAAGACTTAATTAAGCGATCGCACCTTTCAAAGCGATCGCCCTATCTACCAAACCAACCAACTAATTAAACTCATAAGCTTTCAAACTATCAATCATCCCGCAGGACTTATCAAACAACAGTTCGATCTTGCCCGTATCCCCATGTCTAGCCTTAGCCAGTATCAGTTCTAAAATATTCTCCCGCACCGTATCAGGATTGTAATACTCATCCCTGTAGGCAAAGATAATATTATCTGCCACCATCTCCAGAATTCCCGATTGTGATAAATCGGACATCATGGGGCGTTTGTCCTGTCGCTGTTCTACGCCTCTCGATACTTGCGATAAAGCCAAAATAGGTGCGTCAAGTTCTCCTGCCAGTTTATAGAGCGATCGCTCTTCAGAAGAGATTTAGTTTGGTTGCTACTGGGATTACCAATATCCCTAAATCAACCTAAAGTTTACAGGTATCTTTCCGAAATCGAAGGTAACTTAAATATGTTAGGAGTTAACAGTCAAGCATCATGATTCAAGGTAGAATTCCCGAAATCAC
>JASJEI010000511.1 GCA_030064795.1 Pleurocapsa sp. MO_226.B13
TATACATACTGTGAGTTTAATAACTGACTATCTCCCGTTCTCCAACTCAAACTGGTAAAGTAACTCTACTCTTTACCGCATCTTCTAGCTCTACATAAAAACTAATGAACTATAGACTTCGTAGTGGACTGACACAGCTAATTTGAGGCATTAGAATTGTCTCTCGTTTATCCTCAAAGCGACGAGGACAAGTCCCCATCGCATACGGGGGCAAAGGCGCGAAGGCAAGGACATGGCTTTTGAGGTTCCCTCAAAAGTTTAAATTGTCCGCGCAAAGAGAGTTATTTGTTTGGCGTTGTTCAGTTGAATCTATTGAACTATTTAAGGTTTGTCATTCCAGTAGGTTGGGTTAAACAAGCACGCGCAACCCTTCCATAGCTTATGGATGTTGGGTTTCGTACCTCAACCCCACCTACATTTTTTTAATACGATCTATCTAGCTAAATCATGAGAAATGGTATGATCTAGCGATCGCGTCTAATTCCAGCTATCAGCAAGGCTAATATAGCCTTGATGAAAATTAATTCTTGAGAATTAGCTTCAGAGAATAAATATTTTCAGTTAAACCAAAAAAGAGAATTATTGACTAAAGTTGATTGCCTCGAAATAAACAACCTTAGCTATCAATATTACAGTCAAGAAAGCGACGATAATTTTAGTCTAAAGGCGATGGAAAAGTAGTAGGTGTACCAATTGCTACTAAAAGTGAAAATAGTGATTGTGCTACTCTTCGGTGGCGTTAGATTCTTCTCTTGAGACTGCCAAGGAAGATGATTCTCCTTGTATAGCCTCATAAGTACTCGACCATTTTCTTCTCAATAGAGGCGATCGAGAAAACTCTGCTCCCCAACTAACATTCCTGGTAGTCATCACGCTATCCATTAATTCAAATGTTGCATCCTTGGCTTTGCCTAACATTTGATCAGTTTGTTGACGGAATTTTTGAGATCGTTCATATGACCTAATAGGGAGAGTTTGAATTTTGTGGTTATTTTCATTTTCTCCCTATATGCGAAGCCCTAAAGGATTCGCTTCGCATCACGGTATCCTTTAGGACTTGCTCTTCTTTCTCCTTCTGTTTTCTGCTCTCATCATTTAGTTAGTCTAAACTACAGTTATAATTATTTTTGTTTCGACGGCACGGTATGGCAATCAAAAAAACGCGATCGCCAAATATACCCAATACTTCTCGGCGATCAAAGTTCATAGAGATTTGAAGTTCTAGGCAAGTAGGAAAGTGAGGAGTTCGGGTAGGTTGAGAACTGTTTGCCAAAAACCAATTCCCTTATTTTCCTAAGCTCGACAATTTATTTTTAACCTTCCTACTAAATTGTTTAGCTAAATTGAATCCAAATTGAGCGTTGTTACGTATATAAATTCAGTAACAACTAGCCAAAATTACTCATGAGTTATAAACCTGATTACAGAAAGCCTCAGTTGAGAACGAGTACCAGTGTGAATTTTAATCTTAAGAGAGTGTGATTATAAAACCCGATAACTCATTCAAGATGAATAGTGCTAATACTAGCGAGATCAATGATGAAGAGGTTTTTACTGCATTTACCAGAGGAGATGTATCTGCTTTAGGGAAATTATACGATCGCTATGGATTGTTAGTTTATCGTTTGATTTATCGAATGTTAAACAACTCCCAAGAAGCAGAAGACTTAACTCAAGAGATTTTTCTCAATCTGCAAGTAAGTGCGAAATTCGATCCTCAGCGGAGTTCGTTTTATACCTATCTAATGATGTTAACGCGATCGCGAGTTATAGATCGTCTGCGTTCCAAACGTTCCAAACGACGTTTTTGGCAAAATACCAGCAAATTAAAAGACACTATTGAACAGCAAAAATCCGATAGTCCTATGGAGATAGTTTCGATCGAGGAAAGATCGACTATTGTCAGAAATGCCCTGCAAAATTTATCTGACAATCAGCGTCAAATCTTAGAACTTTCCTATTATGAGGGATTGAGTCAATCAGAAATCGCCAAACGCTTAAATATTCCTCTAGGTACAGTTAAAACCCATAGTCGTCGAGGACTATTACAACTAAGAAAAAATTTACACAATTTAGTTAATTAGAGATGACCAACAATCCTCAATCATACAATTTAGAAGAAATCTTGGCAGGATATGTTTTGGGAGATCTTGATGAAGCAGAACTTGCCTGGCTTAATCAGCAATTGGCAGCTAATCCGAAACTTAAACAACAAATCACTCAATTAGAATCGACTCTGAGTTTTATGTCCTATGGTTTGCCAGAAGATGTCCCCAAAAATGATTTACGCAGTCAGATTTTAGCTCAAGCAGAACCTCAATCCAAACCCATTAAATATCGTTGGGGTTGGATCGTTAGTACTGTTACCGCAGTAGGTGCTTTGTGGTTAGGGATTAATAATTTTAGTCTGCGTCAACAAATAGCTTTTAGAGACAATCGACTACAACAACAGCAAGAATTAATTAGTTTACTGCGTCAACCAAATAATCGCTTGGTAGCTTTGCAGGGAAACAACGATGTTGTTAAGGCATCGGGAAGTTTATTCATCTCGCCAGAAAGTAATAAAGCGATCTTGGCTTTACAAAATCTCAAACCATTATCGGGAAAGCAAGTATATCGCTTGTGGGCGATATCCCAAGATAAAAAGATTGGTTGCGCCAATTTTACCCCCAATGCTGAGGGGAAAGTACATCTGGAATTATCTTCGGATGATGCTTTGTTCGGTGCTAGTTCGGTTTTAATCACAATTGAACCAGAAGCAGATACAGATAAACCTTTGGGAAGTGAGTTTCTAACTGGCTCTTATTCAGCAATTTAATTATCGTTCGTCAAGTATCTATTATGAAATCCGATCTTCGGGTGGTTATTGTGGGGGCGGGTTTTGCGGGTTTACAAACGGCTCAATCTTTAGCAAATAGTAGAGTAGAAGTTCTTTTAATCGATCGCCATAACTATCACACCTTTATTCCCTTACTCTATCAAGTCGCCACAGCCCAATTAGCCCCAGAACAAGTTACCGTACCGATTCGCACTTTACTCCGTAAGGCTGACAACCTTAACTTTCTCCAAGCTGAGGTTCTAAATATCGACTTGGTAGCCAAAGAAATAAAAACCGATCGCAATACTCTTACATATGACTATTTAGTTTTAGCCACTGGTAGCAGAAGTCGATTTTTTAATGTTCCTGGTGCAGACGAATATGCTTTTAGATTAAAAACTCTTAACCAAGCAATTAAATTACGCAATCATCTGTTGAACTGTTTTGAACGAGCTAATCTCGTCTCAGACTATGCCCAACGAGAGCAACTATTAACGATCGCCATTGTGGGCGGAGGTGCTACTGGTGTGGAATTGGCTGGCTCTTTAGTCGAGTTGATTAATAATTCTCTCCAAAAAGATTTTCCTCAACTCAATCCACAACAAGTCAAGCTACTGCTGGTGCAAAAAAGCGATCGCCTTTTTACTGAGTTCCCCAAATCATTAGGAGACTATACTGCCAAAAAACTCAGACGCTTGGGAGTAAAAGTAATGCTAGGTTCTAAAGTGTCTGCTGTTTCTGCTGCTGGTTTAGAGCTTGATGATGGCACGCGAATTAGAGCTTCTACGGTTATTTGGGCTGTAGGGGTTCAAGGAGCAATTCCCAAATGTTTCCCCTTCCCCGCCACGGGAAAACAAAGACAAATTAATGTCTCCCCTACTCTACAACTAGCAAACTATCCCGACGTTTTGGCGATCGGCGATCTGGCAAATATTCCTACTCATCATCAGCCTTTATCTGGGGTAGCACCAGAAGCTTTACAACAGGGAGTCTATGTCGCTCGTGCTATTAGACAACAACTACAAGGCAAAAGAATAAAACCCTTTCGCTACTTCAATAAAGGCAGGTTAGCAATTATTGGCTGTTATTCAGGAATTGGCGAAATTGCTGGAGTGAAACTGCGAGGCTTTTTACCTTGGTTTCTTTGGTTAGTAGTTCATGTCGTCTATTTTCCTAACTGGCGCAACCGCCTGATGATTTTTCTGACTTGGCTACATAACTATCTGACTGGCGATCGCCCCGTGCGTTTGATTTTATCATCCCCGCGATCGACTTCCATCAAGCCAAAAGTTGCCTCTAGAGATTAACAGCCAATAACTTTTTAACGTTTATCGATCTTTAATTATCCAGGAGATTTATCCATGCAAACTAATTCTATTGTCAGCAACAAGTTCCCAACCTATGCCTTGCTAAGTTTACGTATTCTTTTAGTATTAATTTTTCTCTATCACGGAATCCCTAAAGCAATATTTTGGTCAATGGCAACTGAAAAATTTGTCGGCTTTGGACTACCTGGTTTTCTGGGCCCTATTACTGGAATTGTGGAAGTAATTTGTAGTGTTTTGCTTTTATTTGGTCGTTTTTGGCGCGTTACTAATTTAGTCCTGCTGTTTATTATTGCTGGTGCGCTGGTGACAGTTCAAATTCCTGGCTTTATTGCCGATGCTTCTAAAGTAGCGGGCTTAGAAAGAGATTTGTTAATTCTCGTCGGACATATAACTCTACTCGCTTTCAATCCTAAAGGTATCTCATCAAAAGATAAGCAAGCGTATTCTGAGATATCCGCACAAAAGCAATAGAAATAGGCGCGATCGCGGTAGGTAAGCTAAGAGGAAATACAAAAATCAACGCTACACGCTCGAATACCGAGCGGTTAAATCGTTAAACCCTGTAGAGACGTAATATATTACGTCTCTACAATCGATTTTTTGGGACTTTTTGGTAAAAAGATAATTGGGAGGATTATAATTTGCCCACCCTACTACTCTGTCAATAATTAATTGATGGGTTGGGGGAAGCAGGGGAAGCAGGGGAAGCAGGGGAAGCAGGGGAAAATACTTATTAATATTTATCCCTCAAATCAATGTTGACAGACCAATAGATGTAAATTTGGAAAATTTGATTATGAAAATTCTAACTATTTGGCGTGTCAAGGAAGATGCAGATTTCAGCAAAATTCAAGCAATGCTTCTCGAAGAAGA
>JASJEI010000512.1 GCA_030064795.1 Pleurocapsa sp. MO_226.B13
TACAAGATTTACCGTTACTTTTAGCTTGATACATAGCTGTATCCGCATCCCGTAATAGCTGTTCAGGGTTATTATATATTGAATTATATTAACCAGAGATCTCAATGAGACAAAGTTTGTATTGGGATATTTTCAAGTAATCTGCGTTGTGATGCTGTAAGGCTGGCTGAATTTAGTGATAACTGAACTAAGCGAATTTACGAAAATGATTGTTCTCACTGAAGTACTTCATATATTTGAGGCAATTGGAACCAGTGTAGTTGCTGGGCTTATGATCAATACCCTTAAAAAAAAAATTAATTTTTTCTGTATAATTTGATAGATTTTAATCACAATCCGAACAATCTTTAGTATTCCTTCAACTGGGGCTTTTTCATTATTAATCTTTTGAATCTGCGCTCTAGATACCTGGGACAAAGCGAGGATAGGTGCATCAATTTCCCCTGCTAGTTTGTAGAGCGATCGCGCCACATCTCCCAAATCATAGCTACGATTACCCGAAGCGTTTTCTCCTGCCATCATTTGCAGATAGTCCACCACCACCAGACCTAAACTGCCAACTCTTGCTTTAATCCTGCGACATTCTGAGGCGATGCCAGCTACGCTAATACCACGATTATCGTTAATGAAGACGGGTAAATCGGCACAGATACCGATAATTTTGGCAATGGAATCCATTTCTTGCTGATTGAGGCTAATTCTTCCTGCTCTGTGCTTTCTTAGGCGATCGCCTCTAATTTGAGTCAGATTGTGATGAGCGTAGCAATGAAATTCAGACATTAAGCTCCACAACCTATATTGCAACTGAATTTCAGTCATCTCTAGAGAAAAATAAATAGCAGGTAACTTATGCTTGGTTGCCATCTGTAGAGTAAAGAAAGTTGAAATCGCGCTCTTTCCCATAGAAGGTCTACCAGCCAAGATAGTTAATGTTCCAGGCTCAAAACCCACCATCAAATTATCTAAATCGTATAATCCAGTTTCTTGACACTCCCTTACCCTGAAGGGCTAAGGGATTCTCGTTTCACAACATTGTAACTAGAATCATTAGTTTTACCCAATGACTCCCCGTCAGGGAATGCTCCACGAACTAACACGATCTGCCCGACCGCTAAAATCATTTTTGCTGCATTGACATCACGATGATGTACATCGTTGCAGCTAGGACACTGCCATTCTCTTACACTTAATGGCATCTTATCCATCTTAAAGCCACAGCTACTGCACGTTTTGGATGAAGGATACCACTGGTCGATTTTTACTAGCTCGCGACCGTGCCATTGGCACTTATACTCTAGCTGCCTAGTTAATTCTCCCCATC
This sequence comes from Pleurocapsa sp. MO_226.B13, assembly GCA_030064795.1. Next base: position 1,322 of record JASJEI010000512.1, read on the forward strand.
CACAGTCTGCAATTGCTTTGGCTAATTTATGATTTGCCATTAATCCTTTTACATTCAGTGTCTCAGTACAGATTGTTTGGTTTTCACGCACCAGTTGAGACGTTAGTTTATGCAAAAAGTCCTTACGACAATCAGATATTTTTGCGTGCATTTTGGCGATTTTCAAACGAGCTTTTTCTCTTCGACCTGAATCCTTTTCTTTATTCTTTAATCGACGCTGAAGTCGTTTTAATTTTTCCTGATACTTCGCCAAATACTTCGGATTACCCGAAGCAAATCCCTTAGATGAAACAACTACATCTTTAATTCCTAAATCAATTCCAACTTGAGAATCTTTTTTCTCCCACTGAATCAATTCCTCTTCAACTAAAAAAGAAACAAAATACCTCCCTGATGAGTCTTTAGAAACAGTTACTTGTTTGGGTTCGCCCTCAAAGTATCTACTCCATCTAATCTTAAGAGGTTGTTTCATTTTTGCCAAAGTTAACTTGCTATCTTTCCAGCTAAAAGCATTTTTCTGGTAAGTAACTGATTGGCGGTTTCTTTTCTTTTTGAATTTAGGATAGCCATTTTGACCTTTAAAAAAGTTCTTAAATGCTGTATCTAAGTTTTTTAAAGATTGTTGTAATGGTACTGAAGCTACATCCTTTAACCAAATAGTTGACTCTTCTTTTTTCAATTGAGTTAACTGTTTGGATGTTTCGTTATAGCTAATTGATTTACCATTTTCCTTGTATTCAGTGGCTCTTAAATTTAGTCCCCAATTCCATATGTACCTGGCGCATCCGAATGTTTGAGCCAGTTGCAATCTTTGTGTAGAATTGGGTTTGAATCTATACTTAAAGCCACGTAGTTTTTTCATGATTTAATAATACTATTGAACCAGAAAAAATATTTTAAAGATTTAATGAATTGCGAGCTTAAAGGGTTATTAACGCTCGTGACCCGCGGTTCGTGACGTGAAGCTAGTCCGAAGAGGGCTTTAATCCCATACCGTTTAGGGTATGAGTATTCTCGCTCACAATTATCAAATTACAAAACAAATATGGCATCGAGCCACTTTGTTTCGTAGCCTTTTCATCTCAATTTCTTAAAAGAAATGAGTATTCCCAGGCTTACTTATAAATCGGATTTTTGTTCTCAAGCTGATCTAAACAACGGATAGAAACATCAATAGTGGTATTTGTTCCCGTGTTCATTTTTTTCTCGCAAACGTTAAAAAGCTTCCTTTGACTATTATTAAGGATATCTTCTAACTCACAAATGCGATCGTACCCCAAATTGACAATCTCATAAGCAGAGGCGATTAACTGCCGACGGATATATTTATCCATAACTAGGTTGACATAGCGGTCAATATTCACCGCCGAGATAGTCTGATTGAGCAATTGTGAGAGTTTGCTCAAACCTCCTACTTTTTCTAATAAATTACGATCGCTTAAATAGTTAGTAACAGCCATAAAATCTGTCGGTTTCATCTGACGATGGAGAGCTAAAGTCGCCCGATAAATTTCTTGGTGTGCTCTTACGTAAAAAGCTTCAATTTTTAACTCGGCTTCTACTCTTGATATTGCCTTTGAATCGAGGAGGATTCCACCTAAAATCGCTTCTTCTGCCTCAATATTGGCTGGGGGAGTCTGATTATTCATTTTCGGTTTTTTTGCCAGTTAATTTAACGGTTATCTTCGGGCTTAGTGTTCTGTGACGACTGCATAAGTTGTTCGGCTTGCCGTAGCATCTCCAGCCTTCGCTGCTCTAGATCTGGGTTTTGCTGTTCTGCTAGTCTCTCAGCAGCTTCTCTTCTGGCATTTCTTATTTGTTGTTGTTGTTGTTGCTCGATCGCGCGCGCTTCTCGATATTGTTGTGCGCGACTCTTTTCTTGTTTTGGTGGATTAGCTAACAACTCGTTAACCTTTGCCAGTTTTTGCCGATCTGAGTGATCGTTGGTATTTTCAGGCTCATCTACTGACTGATTATCTTTTCGACGATTCTTGAATGCAGCGATCGCTCGTTGAACTTGCTCAGGGCTGTAGTTCCCTGAACCTTGATTTTGCTTGTTAGACCTTGCACTTTGACTAATCTTTTCTTCTTGATAATTCTTGTAGTAGATCTCCCATCGATTTTGTTTGGCTGCGTTCTTACTGGCTAACCATGCTTCGAGATCGTTAATTGGTCGTTCTAGGTTCTCTGTCTTCTTCCGAACAAAATCGAAAAATTTTTCGCGCTCGCCTTCTGAGAGAGATCTTTTAAAGTCTGAATAAGTCTTAAGAGTCTGAGGAGATTTAGAAGCCTTATCAGGCGGTGATTCTGGCGGTTGATTTTCGCAAATTTGAGAAATCTGTCTCATTTTTGAGACAGATTTCTCGTTTTTGAGATCCCTTTCGCAGTTTTGAGAATCCAGTCTCATTTTTGAGACAGATTTCTCGTTTTTGAGATCCCTTTCGCAGTTTTGAGAATCCAGTCTCATTTTTGAGACAGATTTCTCGTTTTTGAGATCGGCTTGTTTTAACTTGATATTTCCTTCTGCTGCCTGACTTGACTTGATTTGGGAAGTCCCAGTTAAATTCCTGATGCTAAAGCCTTTATCTTGAAGATCGAATATTCCTAACTTTTGAAACTTGGCGATCGCCCGATAAAAAGTTGCTCTAGAACAGTTACATTTACTCATCACATCTAGGGAATCAATATCTTGATAGCGATCGCCCCAAGGGTCAATTTCTACTAGGTAACTCCAGATTCTCCATTCTGCTGCGGTCAGTTTGGCTTGTCTTAATTTGGTAGTTACATCAGAAGTTAGAGGATAAAACTTCCCCTGAATCTTAGTTTGTGGCATAATTTAATCGTGGATTAAAAAAATCAATACGAAACTGTGCCACCTATCTCGATAGAGAAGGCGGATGGTTGAGAGCAAAGAGCAGTTGTTTAACGGTGGTATGTTAGAGCAACTGTTTTTCGCTTTATATAGGGGTATTGTAGAACGATCGCGGTAATTAGATCGGATTGATCATAAGTATTTTAAATAATTTGTTGATTTCAATGTATTTACGTGATTTTTTCGTAGCATTTTTAGACGTAAATGTAATTTAAATTACACTTTGTATCTTCTGATACACCAAATTCCAATCTAGATAATTTAGGTAATTTTGAAATCAGTAATATTACTGTTTCGAGTGTTTTTTTTAAGCAGTTCATAAACTTCTCTTATTTATTTTTCGTAGAGATACAAACCCAACCCAAACCTCGCAGCACAGAAAAGCCATGCTAATAGGTTTTACAAAGGGTTACCATAGATAAATAATTATCGAATAGTCACGGAGTATTGATGAGATTCGCTTAAAGATGCCCAATCAATTACACCTTCAGTATCGGCTTTAAGCAATGCCTTAATCTTAGTTAAATCTGGCTTATGAGTTACCTTGACATAAGGAGCGGGTAATTCTTCAGGGGGTATATTTAACAATACCTGAGATGGTTTTTGACGCAGACTGATTTTAGTCGAGACTCCATCAATACGATTAACGTTAGACATAATCATCTGATTCGTTAAATACTTTCTCAATCTACCCGCTTGATTTTCTGCTTGATTCGCTAGTTCGCGAATTCTTCTGGCTTCGGTCTTTCTCGCTTCGGCGATCGCTTCGGTGTGTCTAATATATCTTGCTACCTGTTCGGCTTTTGCCTTGAATGATT
>JASJEI010000513.1 GCA_030064795.1 Pleurocapsa sp. MO_226.B13
GGGGACTTTGACACGCTTACCCCTCACAATTGGGGCGGTCGGCGGGCAATAACCTCTGGCTAAAACTTATCCATTTGAATAAGGCTGACCAACTTTGACTAACTTTTTTGTAGCCCTTGCCCCTGAAGATTTAGAGAGAATTGTTACGGTTGCTCGTGAGTATGGAATTGAAATTTTGCTACCTCCGTCTTATTGAGTTTGCTGGCTCTCTCAAGAGAAAATCAAAACGCGATCGCCACTGAGGTGAATATGAGTCGCTATCACTTTTGTCGCTTATTTTCAAAATCAACGGGCATTTCTCCCCATCAGTATCTAATCAAATCCCGCATCGAGCGAGCTAAGGAACTATTATTACAAAAACATCAGAGTGTTGCCGATGTAGCTCTTCAAGTGGGTTTTACCAGTCAAAGCAACTTTACGAGACACTTCAAAAGACTTGTGGGTGCTACTCCCAGAAAATTTTCTAGTCAATAGCAATATTAGACAAAAAAAACGCAACAAAATTATATACAGCAACTTGGAAAACTTTGTATTCTAAGTATTCTTAACTAGATAGTTGCGAGTAGGGAGTAGTGAGTAGGAGTAGCAGTTTTAGAAAGATCCCAAGGTTCTTGGGTATTGCTTGACACAGAAAAAACCAGATTTTTATCGACTAAATCATACTAAATCATCAAGAGAACGAATCGTGACCCAAACCAACGATCGCCCTAATGAAACTGGCACAGAGTCTTCTATCGTCGAGCAAAAGCTAGAGCAAATTATGGCTCAACTGAGTCAATTTCAAGCCCAACTCGACCGTCTATCGGATTTACCCGCAAAAGTAGATCGCCTGGAAGAAAAATTGTTGCGCGTCAGCAATATATATCGTTACGAACGCCTACAAAACCTACTTAAAGCAGGACAGTGGCTCGAAGCGGATAAAGAAACCAGTCGTTTGATCCTGGCGATCGCAGGAGAAACTGATATCGAGCGTCTGCGTCCCGATGAAGTAGCCAACCTTGACTGTAGCGAACTCCAGGTAATTGACAGGTTATGGCTCAACTATAGCAATAACCGTTTTGGCTTTAGCGTCCAGATGAAAATCTATCAAGAATTAGGAGGCTCGATTGAAACCACTATCGAACAGAATGCAGACATAACCGAACATTGGGGCGATCGCCTGAAATGGCGGAAAGATGGTCAATGGCGTAAGTGTACCGACTTGGAATATTCTCCTAAAGCACCTGATGGTGGGCTTCCCGCCCAGTGGTGGAACTCTCCCTATGGCTCGAAAATGACCAATTATTTTTTGGCGAGACTTTTAAGTTGTGGACTGTGAAAAAGTAGGTGGTAGTGAATTTTTTTGAGTAGCGAGTAGCGTAGCAAGTAGCAAGTTTTTTATTTGTTTTGTTTGAGTTTTTTAGTAGTGGAAATAAGTATTTTTATGATTCTATTTAATTCGGGCAACATTTCTCTAAATCTACTTTCAGATACGATTTTTGACTCAATCATTATTTCAATTCAGTATCTACATTCAGAAGCCTCTTTTAAGGCAATAGAATATTTTGATAGAAAGTCGGCTCTTGATTGGGCAAATTCTGCCTCTGCACAATTAGCACCTATTGATGTGCCACTTCTTAAAAACTGCTTAGCCAATACTTTTGCAGCATCATCGAAGTGTTTTTTATTTAATTCAACGTAAGTATTTATCACTCTAACAGCAAATATTTTCGTTCTCTGTTGGATACTAATATCTTCATTATTCATATTTGAATTAATATTCATTACTTGGTATTACTTTCTTTTAAAAATAACTTCCGATCTTTAAAACTCGCTACTTGCTACTTGCTACTCGCTACTCATAAGAACTATGTTCGTAGAATTTTTCATCCGTCGTCCCGTATTAACCATAGTTTGCTCGATTATCATTTTGCTGGTGGGAGGAATCTGCATTCCGACTTTACCAGTGGAACAGTATCCCGATATCAGTCCCGTACAGGTAGTGGTCTCAGCACAGTATATTGGTGCGAGTGCTGAAGTGGTCGAAGATACGGTAACTACGGTCTTGGAACGAGAAATCAACGGCGTTAACGGAATGCGCTATATGAGTTCTACCAGTAGTGAAGACGGTAATGCCTCGATTACAATCAATTTCGACCAGGGCTATAACGTTGATATTGCAGCCGTAGACGTACTCAATCGGGTATCCATTGCCGAGGCGCAGTTACCAGAACCAGTCAGACAAACGGGGGTTTCAGTATTCAAGCAATCGAGTGGTGTGGTGTTAGGAATGCCGATTTTTGCTGAAGAAGAAGGATTATATGATGCCACCTTTGTCAGCAACTATGCAGATCAATATATTATCGACCCCCTAAAACGAGTTAACGGCGTAAACGATCTACAACCCTTTGGCGAACGTCGCTATGCGATGCGGTTATGGCTCGATCCCAATCGGCTAGCTGCTCGTAATTTGACTGTAGGGGATGTAGTAGAGGCGATTCAAGAACAAAATTTACAGGTAGGTGCGGGGCGGATCGGACAAGCACCAGTTCCAGAAGGGCAAAACTTTCAAGTTACTTTACAAGTTGCGGGACGTTTGAGGGATGTCTCGGAATTTGAAGACATGGTTTTGGCAACAGGAGATGATAGCACGCTGATTAAGGTTAGAGATGTGGGTCGTGTGGAGTTGGGGGCAGAAAATTATAATACTTTTGCTCGCTACAATGGTTTACCTGCTTTTGGTAATCAAGTACTGCAAGTTCCTGGTTCTAATGCCTTAGAAATTGCTAATGCTGTTAAACAACGCATGGCAGAACTAGCGGAGAACTTTCCTCCAGGGTTGAGCTATTCTTTCCCCTATGACCCGACTTTATTTGTGATTGAATCTCGTAAAGAGACTATTTCCACTCTGATTCAGGCAGTTGCTTTAGTGGTGATCGTCCTGTTTTTCTTTCTGCAAAACTGGCAGTCAACTATTGTACCTGCGGTAGTGATTCCCGTTTCTTTAATTGGTACTTTTGCCTTTATTAGAGTTTTTAACTTCTCGATTAACTCTCTGACGTTGTTTGGCTTGACGTTAGCAACGGGGATGGTAGTGGATGATGCGATCGTAGTGGTAGAAGATATTGCAGCTAAGGTACAACAGCAGGGAATGAAACCTCATCTAGCTGCGATTGAAGCGATGCGGGAGTTAACGGGAGCAGTAATTGCTACTTCTTTGGTGTTATTAGCGGTATTTATTCCCGTAGCGTTTTTTCCTGGCACAACGGGACAACTATACAAACAGTTTGCCCTGACCATCGCCTTTTCGGTAATTATTTCTACTTTTAACGCTCTTACTCTCACACCTGCACTCTCAGCTTTGTTACTCCGACGGGGACAGCAACCAACTGGTATACTTCGCACGGTAATAATTTGAGCTTTTGAGAAGCGACCCACGAGGGGTTGGTCGCTAAGGCTCTTCTCGGACTTTCGGAAACATTTGGCCAAATCTAGATTCTGAAAAGAAAAACCAAGAAGAGCGATCGCCAATTAAGGGAGCAAGTTCAGTTGTTCAGAATCTGAGCTTGATTAAAATTCTGAAATCGCAAGGTGAGCAGAGAATCCAATTCCTTCTTGTGCTTCCCATTAGCGGATTCAAGACAAGTGGTAATGGCTGTCTTAAAAAGAGAAAATTCAGCATAGTATTTGGAGTACAAACATTTCTTCTTGACAAATTTCCAGAGCCGTTCGATGAGATTGAGGTTGGGGGAATAGGATGGCAAATAGAGCAACTCTATGGCCAGAGAGTCCGCTAATTCCTGCACTAGTTTACATTTTTGGTATCTAGCATTATCTAGTACCAAGGTAATGGGGATGGTCAAACCGAGAGCTGCTAATTTATGTAATAGTTGACAGACGCTTTCAGCATTAATATAAGTGTCGTTGGTGATGATGATGACTTCATGGGTGATAGCATTTAATGCCCCCAGAACATTAAAGCGTTTCCGTCCCGAAGGAGACTTAATAAACACTCTCTCAAAGCACCATACGCTTACCGAGAAAAGCCCCCATCACGCCCGTGTGCTGCATCCACGAAGAAAACTGCTCGTTTTCCCTCTTTCGCTTCAAATAGTCTCGGCTCTAGCTTTTCTTTTTTATCTTCTTCTTGCACCTTGGGGTCAGCTTTTCCTGGGATAAATCCCACCTTTAAACAGCGCATTCCCATGGACTTGAGTTCTTTGCGGACTTGGGTAGGACTGCGTCTAATTCGGGTTAATTCTTCTATCTTCTCGATCGCTTCATTAATTGTCGCTGGCGGATTCTTTTGAAAATATGCTTTGAGAGTTGTCCGCTCCGACTCTAACTTACTTCGGGGACGATAAAAGTTAATTTGGGAGAGCTTCTCTATTCCTCCTGCTTGATAATCTTGAAGATATCTCCGTAAAGTATTCCCAGATCTTCCCGCTAATTGACAGATTTGTTGATGAGGCAAGTCTTGGCTTTTTAGCCAAACCGCTTCCATCTTGAGTTGCACTCGGGGATGGAGATGATGAAAACGCTCATAATAAAGTGCTTTTTTCTCTTGTTCGCGCTTATTCAAGAGCAATCATAGCTCAACCTTCGCTTTTTTCCTCTTTATAGCTTTTGACTAGATTAGAACTCTTGGCTAAAAAGCGCAAGTTATGACCGTGCGAACTATAGCGAGACTTTTTACAGGAGCGATCGCTGTGAAACAGGTTAAGCAGCGTGCCTCGGTATACGAGATTAAAATCAAGATTGTCAAGTAAGAATTAAGTAGCTGGGTAGAATCAATTTCCTGACCTGTTTTACAATTAATTACGCCTACTTACTTCAAGGCGATCGCGCTCGTCATCTTTTCCATAATCCGCTTCAATATATTTTTCATCTCAAAATTTAATTGGACTATGAATCAACAAATACCAGAATTTGGTTGGTGGCTCAAGATTTCGACAACTAAACCGATGTACATCTATTATTTTGGCGTTTTTGATAGCTATTACGAGACTGTAATCCATAAAAACG
>JASJEI010000130.1 GCA_030064795.1 Pleurocapsa sp. MO_226.B13
AAGAGAAGATCGATTCGGGAGTAATAGAGATAAAACAGCAGCAACAAACTTTAGAGTCAATCCAGTTTCAGACAGCAGGAGTAACGATTACTCAGACAGACAACGGAACATTTCTGACTCTGCCGACGGACTCGACTCTAAATCCTGGCTGGCAATGCCAGGGAAAACCTTGTCTGAAATTGGAGTCCTAAAGGATACCGCTACGCATATAGATGATGAGCGAACTAGAAAACAGACTAATGACCGCTTTGGAGAAGTTAGCGCAGCAGTACAAGCAGGACATGACGAATCTATCCCACAGATACAGCAAGGACATGAATCGGTTAGAGAAGCAGAACAAGCAGCTTCAACAGCAAGTGATGCACTTAAGCAAACAAGTGAAGGACTTGAACGGGCAAATCAAGAACTTGAATTTATCCAACAACAAACTGCTCTCAATCTTACAAGAATCAGGGTCGCTTTAAAGAAAAGAAGAGCCAAAGAACTGGATCGGTTTAAAACCGAGATTAATCTGGTTTCTTACGCTCGCAGTCAAGGTTATCGATATCTTAAAAGAGAATCAAGTCCAAATAGTGCGGTGCTGCGTCATAACTCAGGGGACAAAATAGTAGTTGCTACTGACAGATCCGGACACGGTATTTATTTTTCGGTCAGGGATAATGATGACAACGGTACGATTATTGATTTTGTCCAGAATCGCAGTAATTTGAATTTAAGTGGGGTGAGAAAAGAGTTACGTCCGCATTTAGCCAAAAGCGATCGCTCTCTAATTGAGGATGTTGCCAAACCAATACCTATTAATCGAGATAAAATTTCTCTAATCAAAAAGTTTTCAGGGTTTTCCGCACCAACGAACAATTCTTATTTAGCTTCACGGGGGATTGGTAAATCTACCTTTGATGGCGATAGATTTACCAACCGAATCGCTACCGACAGCCAAGATCATGTGATTTTTCCCCACTATGACCGAGATGGGTTAACTGGATACTCGATTTTGAATGTTAACTTTACTGGTTTTAGTAGGGGTGGAACTAAAGCTCTGTGGCAATCGAACCAGAATGAAGATGATACGAGATTGGTAATTACGGCTCGTGCTATTGACGCACTGTCTTATCATCAACTGTTCCCCCACGAGCAGACTCGCTATATTTCTACAGAGGGTACGCCATCTAATTATCAAAAAGAGTTAATAGTAGAGGCGATGGCAGAGCTTAATAATACTGGAGATGAGATAATTATTGCTACAGATAATGATGAAGTGGGTGAGCGACTAGCTTCTACCCTCGTATCTTTAGCTCCTGATAGTACTCAGATTATGCGTCACTTGCCTGAAAACGCAGAGAGTTGGAATGAGGTGTTACAAAGACAGATTGATTTCAACAGGTATTTAGCCCAGCAGTCTAAGCAAAAATCAAAACAGAAAAAACGTAGTCAACTAGAACTTTAATCGTAATGGTAGCGACATTGTAGGAAATAGACGTGTTTTTGAAAAGCCGAATCTACTAAAACAATAAATATCGCACTAATTTTTCTAAAATAAATAGATACGAGGTATTGAAATCAACAGGGGCGATCGCAGACATGGTGGATAAAATTGCCTTCCAAAGTATTGGTGGAGTAGAAGGTATTTATTTGCCTAGTCAAGAAAACTCGGAATATGGAACTTTGCTTACTGATTATGGGATTTTTCCCGCCGAGGTATCTAAGCGAATTATGAGAAAGTTTCCCAAAATTACGGGTCATCCCATATCTGAGTCATCAGGCCAAATACGATTAAGATTTCTAGCTTGGCTTATTGGTATTGAAGAAGCTCCGTACTATCGTCTCGATCTGCGTTCAATTCACGATGAATTTCCCTCATGGATCTCAGGCGATAATTGGTTCTACCTCCAAGGAATAATTACTGAACGCACTCCAGAAATAGTTACCTTAAAAATGCAGCGTAACCATTGGCAGGGTTATACAGAAGAAGCGATCGCTGCTTCAGTTAACTATCTAAAAATCCTTAATTGCCCTAGTAATGTAAGAGCATCACAATTTTGGAAATTTACAGTTAGTTTTAAAGAGGGTTTTTTACACTGTCTAACTGCTGAAAGGTTAGCCGATGCACGCAATACCAAGAAGATTTTAAAATCGTGGGCTACCGACCCATTACACGGCTCTCACTATGAAGAATTGTTAAATAGAACAGGTGTCAAAGGCGATCGCCGTATCGAAGTTACATGAGAAGAAGATCCTTGCATTGTCATTGCCTCACAAAAGGTTTACCGATTTGTATTAACTACACTAGCTCTAGAAGCGCAAAAACTAAGAGCATCTTAAAATTTAGACATTCAATCTCCACAGTTAGATAGATATGCCTTCTAGAGTTATTATTGTGGTTAGTTAAATACTAAGGACGGACGCAAGTACGCGAGTCCAATCTCTCAAAGCAGTGCAATCTTGTTTGGCGACGAGACACTGAATTGAGTCAATTTCTTATGGATGGATACCCGTCCTTAAGTTTGATTGTACCGCGTTTGTCTGTCATCCTCAACTCTGAAAACATGGATACAGACCGGACAAAACTCAACCAGAACCCTCAAACCCCAGCAGCTCAACAATTTAACCAAGTTGTTGACCATCACTTAACTGAGTGGAATAACAGTTGTGTAGACGAACAATTAACAACTCTTAACCTAAGAACTCTCATGGGAGCGAGCGCCTACGAATATTTACTTTACGGCTTGCCAGACTCGGAACGCCGTAACGATGGTAGGCTGAGAGATAAATGGTTAAATCGCTACGCTCATCTTGAGAATGGTGGTTGGTGGGTTTCGGGATTAGACCCCCTCAATAACTGGCAACCGATGCAGTGGGGACGCTATAAGCCCGACAATCCTCGGATTATGGGTCACAAAAACAAACCCATCAAATACGAGTCTCCGCCTAATGTTGCCAACCGCGTCACCTACTTTAATGTTCCCGACCATATTTGGGACAGAGTAGCCAAACGCTACAAGATCAAGCGATATCACTCGCCTTTAGCCTTACGATTAACTGCCAAGCCCGCTGTCGCGGACGGGTGTGGGGTGTTGGGGGTAGGGTGTAGGAATAAACACCATCCCAGTGACGGAGTATATTCTTTAACAGAAACAGGTTTGAGGCCATCTTTGCTCTTTTGTCTGAGAGATGGCATAAAACCCCCTTTTCTACAGCAGGTTCAGAATCCTCAATTTGACCCTACACCCCACACCCCAACCCCTAAACCCTATTGCTTCTGGTCGTGGGTACAGCAACATCCCGAAATCCCGATTATCCTCGCCGAAGGAGAAAAGAAAGCAGCTTGTTTGCTCTCACAAGGATTTGTAGCGCTCGCCCAGCCGGGGATCTGGAATGGACGAGTTGGCAAGAAGGGAAAAGAAAGATTACACCCCGACTTGATGCCAATGGCACAAAAGGGGCGTAAATTTACCATCCTCTTTGACTACGAAACCAAGCCCAAAACTCGCTATGCTATCTATCAAGCCACTCTCCGCACGGGGCAAGCAATTGAAGCTGCTGGTTGTGAATGTGACGTAGCCTCTTTACCAGGACCAGAAAAAGGCGTAGATGATTTTGTAGCTGCTCGTGGTGAGGACTCAGAATCATTATTGAGCGCGATTATCGATGACGCATACAGCTTAAAAGACTACCGACGGGTCTGTTTGACTAAAAAACGGGGACTCAGCGACAAATATCCCCCCAATGTCAAACTCAATACTCGCTTTCTAAGTAATGCTGTGAGCCTACCGACAACGGGGCTGGTGGTTCTCTGGAGTGGTATGGGAACGGGAAAAACCGAACTGATGGCAAGATTCCGCGAGTTGTATCCTACTATGCGCTTTTTGAATCTCGGTCATCGGGTAAATCTGCTTAAAAACCTCTCTAAACGGTTAAATACGGAGATGTATTCGGCGTTATCTCAAGGAGATTTACGCTCGGCACTCGCTCTTTCCATTACCGTTGATAGTTTATATAAACTACAAACCCAACTTAATGAATACGGCTGCGTGTTTATCGACGAAGCCTGTCAATATTTGGCACACCTCCTTCACAGTCAAACCTGTCGGTCACATCGGGCAGAAATTTTAGAGGTTCTAGAATACATTATCCGTAAAGCCAAACTGGTGGTGCTAGCCGATGCCCACATGGATGATGTTACCGTCGATTTCTTCCGTGCTATGCGCCCTGAGGGAGAAGTTCCCTTTATTATTAAGAATGATTACAAGGTAACTGGCAGAACGGTTTATTTCTACGAAGGTATTGATAACAGTGCCTTGGTTTCCAAAATCTTTACTGCCCTGATGCTGGGATTAAAGATCATGGTGGTTAGTGACTCTAAGAAGTTTATCAAGAAACTAGAAGCTGCCATGACGGTTAAGGTTTTTGACAACCAGCCACTTTTTGGTAAAGACGGTCAATTAGACAGCGAATCTGATAACAAACTACGCATCTGGTCGATACACGCGGAAAATAGCGGTAGTGAAGAGAATGTGGCATTTATCAAGGATATTTCCTCAGAAGTTAAAAATGTCGATGTTTTGCTGGCTTCTCCCAGTTTAGGTACGGGGGTTGATATTCCCAATTATCATTTTGATGCCGTTTTCGGCGCATTCCATGCGGTGAGCCAAACAGCTACTGAATGCGCCCAATCCCTCCACCGCTATCGTCCCCAAGTCCCCTTACACATCTGGGTCGCTCCTTGTCCTCCCTTTGGGTACAAAGAAACTAATTCCGCCAAGATTAAGGAGCGGATGCTAGAACTTAACGAGATGACCGCATTTTTAATTCGCATTGACCCCGAAACTGGCATTCGAGGTGCGGAAAAAGACTGGGCGTTAGATGCTTATTGTGAAATTGAAGCTAACCGCAACCGTTCGATTAACAATTTACGGGACGATCTACACTCCCTGTTAGGCGAGATGGGGTATAACCTAGTTACCGCCGAAAAGCAAGCAGATACCCAAGTCGCGATGGAATTATTTGAAGCTGGTCAATATTTAGACACCGCTCACCAACTAGCAGTAGTTCGGGCTGCTAACATCAGCAGTAGCGAATATTTAAGCCGTCAGTCAAAAGACTACCTCCAACCAGAAGAAATTGTTGAATGCGAAAAATATCGGATTTCTAGAGATTACGGAATGCCCGTAACTGAAGAATTGGTCAAGCGGGATGCTGGGGGCTACCTGATCGGTCAAATAATTGCCTTAGAATCCCTGTTATTACCCTCAGAAGGAGAAATTATCGACCCGACAACAGGTAAAAAATATCCCGCACCACCCCAGATTGTAGCTCAGAGGGATTTAAGAGAACGGGATAATTTACCCCTGTGTATGGATTGGCATAATTATTCTGGTTTATGGTTAGCCCGTCATATTTTAGGTTTACCCAAGATACTATCCCGATTGCTGGCAGGAGAAGCTCTTTGTGCCACTGACCCCGATGTGGTGCAGATGACTGAGACTGCTGTGATGGCTCGCGCCCAGATTAAAGCTATTCTTAACCTCACCATTCCCCAGAATTGTCAACCTATGTGGCTACTAGGAATATTGATAGGACAACTGGGGTTAAAGATGATTGGTCGGAAAAAGGGCAGACGGGGACAACAGGTTCGATATTACAGCTTGTCAGTCGAAGAATTAGCCTTCGCCGTAGAAGTTTTGCAATACCGAGAGCGACAGCGAATTGAAAAAGCCGAAAGGGAACGGGAAATCCAAGAACAAAATCGCCTCCATCAGGCTATGATGCAGTCGCAGTATGGGATCGATCCACCAGCACCGACCGTAACCACTCCCCCCCTAAAAAGGGATATTTATCCATATGAGGGGGTGGTGGATACGGGAGAAAACGATCCTAAAAATGCCGCTCATAGTTCTAATGAACCATTAACTGACACTCTAGAAAAGCTTAAACCGTGTCTGGAATTAATAGAACGAACAATTAATTTGGGTTTATCGGTAATTAAAGAGATTGTGATTGAGCTGCTGGCAAACAATGGCATACAAACCCATATTCTCAGTTGGCTACTACAATCTAAGAAACTGAGTATCGTGTATATGGGGGCTGGATAATGGGTAAAGCTTCTCGAAGGAAGAAACTTTGAAGAGTATTAGCCGATCTAAAAAAGCTAGATAGTACATCAGCCTCGCCCAACACACCAAAGCCAGGACAAGGCTCGTTGGTTATGAGTCTCTTGGACGAGCATCAAAAAATTACTGCTAAGGGGAGGGGAATTTTCTCTTTTACCTCTGACAGTCAGCCAGCCTATGTTCCTTTAAGCAATCTTCGCTCATCACAAACCCAGGCGATTTCTCTTGTTAACAGTTACGATCCTGAAACCGAATTTCTAGCCAGTAATTTTTCTCTAGTTTCCCACCTTTTAGACAGCCAAACAATCATCAAGTGGCACCCTTAGAAGTTAATCTCTGAAGAGCGATCGCCTTAGAGCGAGTGTTGTCTTCAAACGAAGGTTCTGGCTCAGTTTTTCAGGGTCAACTCTTTATCCAAGATTTAGCTCTACTTTAGATGAACAAATGCAACCAAACCAGAATCAGCTTTGGGATTTAGCTTAATTATTGACGATATTGTGACGTATTCATAGCAAATAGAAGCAAGTTTAGGGCTTGTTCGGGCTTAATTTTTGTTTAAGTCCCGATACTCTCAATGCTATCGATATTTTGGCCAAACTTAGATTATTGCTTAATGGGACTGCTACTCCATCCCTAGTTCTTCCCGATTGACTCCTAGCTTGGAATCAAAGTGACAGGTAAAAGCCGAAGCGATAACGGCGCAGTTTATCTGGATTCCTATCACCTGAATATCGAGGAAAAAAGAAGCGATTAAATATAGTTCTGATGCAACAGACCCGAGGGATAACAACAGCTGCCACCGCCAAGGGGGCCAAGGTTCAGGTCATCAGGCGGGATGGTTCAAAGGCTCCCCTTAATCTGGACCAGATTCGCTCTGTTGTCGATTGGGCCTGTGCTGGATTTGATGCCAATCCCATTACTCTAGAAGCTAGACTAACAAACCGGTTGCGAAATGGGGTCACCACTAGAGAGATTCAGGCTCACCTCATTAACTGCGCTTTGGAGATGTGTAGTCCATCCGAACCAGACTGGCGCTATGTGGCAGGGCGACTACAGCTCTGGAATTGGTCTCAGGAGATCCTGGTCAGCCGTGGGGCTCAGAGGAGCGACTACTCCAGAACAGTTCGGTCAAAGGTTGAGTCTAACCAATACGACAGGAGGCTCCTGACTTATTCTGCAGATGAATTGTTCGAAGCGGGGTCTTGGATTAATCCTGATTGGGACACCAATTATGATTATGCTGGTGCCGTCCTCCTAACCAATCGGTATCTTTTACCCGATGAGTTGCCCCAGGAAGCATTTTTAACTTGCGCCCTACTCCTCGCTTCCATTGAAGTCCCAGCTCGTCGGATGATTTGGGCGAGGAGATTTTACGAAGCGATCGCTCAAAGAAAGATTTCTCTATCTACCCCGCTCCTGGCTAACCTGAGAATTCCCAACGGTTCGTTATCCTCGTGTTTCATCCTCAGCATGGACGACAATCTGGAGAGTATCTTTGACACCATTAAGGACGTGGCGAGAATCTCGAAAAATGGAGGTGGGGTGGGAGTAAATGTCAGCCGTGTTCGTGCAACTGGCAGTTGGGTGATGGGTAAACCCAATACCTCTGGAGGTGTTATTCCTTGGATTAAGCTACTCAACGATACTGCCCTCGCTGTCCATCAAGGAGGTCGCCGACCGGGTGCTGTCACCGTTAGTTTGGATGTTTGGCATCTGGATGTCCCCTACTTCCTGGAGATGCAAGCAGAGAACGGCGAGCAGCGACGAAAAGCTTACGACATATTCCCCCAGCTAGTGCTGGCTGATGAGTTTATGCGTCGGGTGATGGCTAAAGAGGAATGGACATTAGTCGATCCCTACGAAGTGCGCATAAAGTTGGGAATCGAGTTGGCACAACTGTGGGGGGAGGAGTTCGAAAAAGCCTATAAGCGAATAGAACAGAACCTGGGACGAGAGATTGCTCTCTATAAGACCGTCAACGCCCGCGAGCTATTCAAGACGATCATGCGTTCGCAGGTAGAAACCGGAATGCCCTACCTCTGGTTCAAAGATGCTGCCAATCGCGCCAATCCTAACAAGCATCAAGGGTATATTCCCGGAGGAAATCTCTGCCAAGAAAATTGGTCTAATGTTTTCCCTGGTATAGAAGCTCACACCTGCAATCTGCTATCCCTCAATTTAGCCAATATTAATGAGCCTGAAGTTCGAGGGCTGTGCTCTCTAGCAGTGCGGCTCCTGGACAACACCATCGACTTAACCTACCCCCCCTTTGAGACTAGCCAGACTCACAAGGAGAAATACCGCACGATTGGTGTTGGTGTCATGGGACTGGCTGACTGGCTGGCTAAGCGTCAGCTCTCTTACAGCGATTTGCCAGAAATCAGCCACTTATTTGAAAACATTGGCTACTACTGTACCCATGCCTCGATGGAGTTAGCAAAGGAACGAGGGGCTTATCCAGCGTTTTCAGGTAGTGAGTGGAGTCAGGGGAAGCTGATTGGTGCCAAGCCCGTTGAGTGGTTTGAGCAGCACGCACAAGATAAGGAACGCTGGCTACAACTGAGCTCAGACATCAAGGAACACGGAATCCGCAACTCCCATATTACAGCGATTGCTCCCAACACCTCCTCTTCTCTGGTTCAGGGCTGTACGGCTAGCGTTCTGCCCGCCTACAGTCGCTTCTTTTACGACAAGTGGGCAAAGGGAGTTGTTCCGATTGCACCGCCATTCATCAAAGGGTGCTTCTGGTTTTACCAAGAAAACCAAACCCTAGAGCCGAAGAAAATTGTTCGGGCTGTGGCAACGATTCAGCAGTGGATTGATACAGGGATCTCCATGGAGTTGCTGTTTAATCTTAACCAAGGGGTCTATTTTCCCGAACAACCAGAACGCTCCCTCAAGGCTAAAGATATCTTTGAGACCTTAGTCATGGCTTGGCAAGAAGGATGTAAAGCAATTTATTATGTGCGGCTCGTGCAGAGAGATAGCTTCCAAGAAGAATCCTGTACTTCCTGTGCCAATTAATGGAATGTGACTGAAAAGATAAGAGCGAAGAAATTTGTCCCCCGGCGGGGCAAGAGCCCATTCATTGGCGATTACTGACCACTCATGATGTGATGTCATTTGAACAAGCACTACAAGTTATCGAGTGGTATAAATGGCGATGGCGGATTGAACAATTGTTTGCCACCCTCAAAAAAGCTGGATTAAATCTCGAAGCTAGTCAGTTAGAATCTCCCAGAGCGATTTCTTTAGCTAACTGTCCTCGCTTTATCGATTGCGGTGCGAACTTTTCAAATGATTGAAGGAAGAGATAATTGTGAATTACCTGCTTCTGTTGCTTTTGATGATGAACAACAACAATGCTTATCCAAAATTGCACCTTCCTAAGCTTAGACGCATTTAAAGTTGGATCGAGTACATCGAATTTTCAATTGTTTCAGCCGATTTAATCGTCAGGTTAAGTGCGAAATAGCTTATCAAGGAAAGACCCCAAAACAACAAAACCCCTATCCTCCTGCTTCTTTACCCTGGGCTACTTGGTTGATTGCTCCATAAGGTGGATGGTCTGGGGTTCGACCGAGATACTTGTAAATTCGTGCCACATCTCCCTGTAACCATTGCTGGGTAAAGCTTTGAACTTTTATGATTGATTGCGAGCGCTTAAATCGTAGATACTCTTAAGCTTGAAACCTTTATGATGTATAGTTTTAAGTCGATTTATCAAAAGTGTAATTAACCCTCTGGGCTTTCTCGAAATACATTAGCAGACATTAAAAATGGCACTTATGAAGAACATTAGCAGACGTAAACCCTAGTTTTTCGTTGATTGATTTCTGCTAATACAACTTATCAGACATAAAGAGCCTGTTCAAAGGTCTGTTTCTGAAAACCATATATATCAGTGCTTTTAAGCCGATGTGGCACGTTTCAACATGTATCTCGGCGCGACCCCTCATTCAATGTCAGCTAGACAGAATTAAAGAGGAACTACAAGGGTTTGAAGATTTTTGTCGCCTAAATCTTGGAAATGAAGAAGCAACAGTAGATTTCTATTCAGGTTATATTCAGAGGCTATTGGGCTGGTTATATCTTCAAGAAAGAGATTTGGATAAAGTATCTATTACAAATTTGATTCCTGTTATCGATTGTAATTTGAAAATTGGGGATTTTGATGATGATTTTGATCGATATGCTCTGGCAAAAGAAAAATGTAAGTTAGATTCAAAAAAAGCTGCTAAAGAGGTCAGGAATTTTCTCTCGTTATTTTTTAAGATGTATGGTGTAGTTAGCTTTGATTACCAAGAAAAACATATAGTATCTTTAATTACTTTAGCTAAATATCTGTATAAAGAT
This sequence comes from Pleurocapsa sp. MO_226.B13, assembly GCA_030064795.1. Next base: position 10,467 of record JASJEI010000130.1, read on the forward strand.
CTAACTGACAAAGAAGATGTAGAGAATTACGAAGATCTAGTAATTATTCAAAGTCTCAGAAATTTTAGAAGAAAACTTGAGAAGAATAGTTCTTGTTGCTCAAACATTAAAAATCTAAAATTTACTTGGGATGAGCTACTAATAATTAGAGAACAGCTTAAGTTTGAAGCTTCTTTAAAATATTCTTATTCACAATTGAAAAATGGACGTACTCATCGAGACTCAAGACCTAAGTCAGCCATAGCAACTAGCAAAATGAGATTTTTAATCTTCTGCTTTCTGACAATTATTCCCCCAGACCGAGCCAGAACTATTAGAGAATTACGTATTGGGGAAACTCTAAAATATGGATTAAAAACTAAAGAAGGATTTGTTCCTAAAGAAAAATTATCAAATTCAGCCCAGGCAAAATACTATATTCACTTGTTAGAGAAAGATTATAAAACAGGTAAGATATATGGAGAGTTTTGGGGCGAACTACCTAATTGTCAATTTAAAGATGATACTAAATTTTATGACTATCTAAATGATTGGATTTATGGTGGTTGGAGAGAAGTATTACTTAGAAATGAAACTCATAACTATTGTTTTTGCCAATCTAGAGGAGCAAAACAACATAATAAGGAGACTTTTTATGGTTTAGTAGCTAACACTTTTGAAAATAAAACAGGTATCAAAATGGGAACACATGAATTCAGAGATATTTTTTGTACTTATTTAGAAGAAGTTAATGCTTCTCGTGAAGTGAGAAGATCGGCTGCTTATTGGATGAAACATAGTGAGGAAATAGCTAGAAAGATTTATACAGTGGTAAACTTACAAGCCAAACTTGCACCAGCATTTGAATTTATGAATCGATTGAATTTTTAGCTACAATACTTCTGATGATAGATTCGCTATATATGACTGACAATTCATCAGAAGATAGTTCAAACTTAGACGATCGCAGAAAAGGAAAAAAGGGTGTTAGGGGTAAACCTCTGTATCATAATGAAGTAAAAAAACGATACAACTTTACCTTGACTCCTACTGCTAGAGAGATTATGAATAGACACGCTATTAGTCAGGGATTATCTGCTTCTGACTGGTTGGAAAAGCTTTTGAGAATGGTGGGTGGCGAACCTAATGGTACAGAATAATATTAGAAATCTGTTTGATTTTCTTTGGCGATCACCACTTTGCGATAAGATGAAACTAAGCAGCGATCGCCCTAGCTCATGCTGAAGGCTTATCAATCAGAACAATAGCTAAAGTCACTGGCCCCGAGTTCGAGTCGTATTCATCAACTGTTACACACTGATGAAGCAGATCGAATTCCTGACTGGCTGAACGATCTATCAGCATCTTTGAGCGAAATAGAATTTGAATCAGATGATCGGCAGAAACGGGAACTATCTGAATTACAACAAGAGTTAGCAGATGAAGGAGAAGTGCTGCGTTGGTGTATCGAATGGTTGGAAAAATTAGCTCGTGGAGAAAAAGTGGTAGTCAATCTTCGTGCTTCAATTGACCCCAAAACAGCTTATGCAGGTATTGATCGC
>JASJEI010000514.1 GCA_030064795.1 Pleurocapsa sp. MO_226.B13
GTGGCAGTGATGACAAGACAGTGCGGTTGTGGGACAGGCAGGGCAATCCCATTGGTCAGCCCTTCCGAGGTCATCAGGATGTCGTCTTATCAGTAGCCTTTAGCCCCGATGGAAAATATATCGCCAGTGGCAGTGATGACAAGACAGTGCGGTTGTGGGACAGGCAGGGCAATCCCATTGGTCAGCCCTTCCGAGGTCATCAGGATGTCGTCTTATCAGTAGCCTTTAGCCCCGATGGAAAGTATATCGCCAGTGGCAGTTTTGACACCACAGTGCGGTTGTGGGACAGAGAGGGCCACCCCATTGGCCAGCCCTTCCAGGGGCATGAGGGTTTTGTCGCCTCAGTGGCTTTTAGCCCCGATGGAAAATATATCGCCAGTGGCAGTTTTGACACCACAGTGCGGTTGTGGAACAGGCAGGGCCAACCCATTGGTCAGCCCTTCCAGGGGCATCAAGATGTTGTCTACTCAGTGGCTTTTAGCCCCGATGGGCAGTATATCGTCAGTGGTAGTGATGACAAGACAGTGCGGTTGTGGGACAGGCAGGGCCACCCTATTGGTCAGCCCTTTCGGGGTCATGAGAAGCCTGTAAGATCAATAGCTTTCAGCCCGGATGGGCAGTATATCGTCAGTGGTAGTGATGACAAGACAGTGCGGTTATGGAATAGAGAAGGCAATTGGCCAACTTGGCTGCAGGCGGCATGTAATAGGTTGCGCAGCCATTCAGTCTTGACGAATCCTCAGACCAAGGAAGCGAAGGGAGCCCGCGAAACTTGTCAAAAGTATGTCTGGGGGAAAGAAGAGAGTAAGCCTTGACAAAAGAGTTTTTTCCTAGAGTGGCAAAATAGACTGGAGTAGTTTGGTTTCTAGTTTCAGTAAATAATTGTCAGGGTCAAGACGAAAACGACGTTGTTGAAGACGGGTCTGTCGAAGTGAGTCCAATTGTGAGCGTTGATGTCGCCAAGCATCCAAGTCCACCAAGGCTAAATCTTGGGCAGTGAAAGTTTTGATGCGAGTTGCTACTGCGGCAATTAAACGAGCAGAACCAGTGATCAACATTGAGGCAGTCGCTTTCTTGCGACCAGTCGTGCGCCTTTGATGATGACGAAAAGAACCAAAAACTTGCTTCTTTATCATTATTAGTTTTGGGTAAATCCTCAACTTGATAACAATGAAATAAGCCAGGCCAATAATTACGAGTAACTTTGAGTAAGTGAGGAATAAAATTAGATAGAGAACCAAGTTCGCTTGGATGGTCAGACATAGAGATCATCCAAGCACCAAAACGTTGTTGGACAAGTAGTCGCGGTAATTGTTCTTCATTGTCGAGGATGGTTGCAGTTTGCTGAATCCATTTCGTAGCCAGACTTAATTCCGACCAATGGTTTGCATTATGGTGGAGACTAGTGGCCAAAATATCCTTCAATTTGGCTAAGGGTTCGGGAAGTTGCCCTTTTTTTTCACCTCTTCCAGGCTGGAATGTATTTTAGTCAAACGTTGATGAAGTTTTACTCCTGGAGGGTCTAACGGGGGATGACCCTCATCAGTTAAGGCACTCCGTACCGCTAAACAATATCCTTTCACTACTTCAGCGATAGGCTCTTGCTCATCAGAGACACTTCTTTCAATTGGTCTTACTACATGCGGACAAGTCCTTTGTCGCACTAATTTCTTGAGTTCTTTTTTGGCATGACGGTCTGCTTCAGTGAGCGGTTTGAAGGCCTCTTTATAGTAGTGGTAGTGACTGCCGTTGATGAGGCTTATTGGGTAGTGCGCTGGCTACCGCATTTCTAATCGAAGGCTGAGCATCACTGACTACTGCTGTTATAGTTTGCGGTAATGCTGCGATTACTTCAGCGAGCATTTGGCTGAGATCTTCGACTCGGCTTGATAACAGACTTCTGGCTAATAAGATTGACTCGCGCTCTACAATCTCTAATCACCCATAACACTTCCTGCCCTACTTGTGGTTGCAGTCCATCGATCGCTAGTATTACCTGTTTTTGAGAGTCCAGCAGTTTTCTAATTCGATTCTTATCGGTCACAGATACTGAGAGCAGTTCATCATAGCGGTCTAAGACATTGCTCACACTTCGTTGACAAATATTGACTCCCTTTTCCCTTAAGGCCTGGTGAATCTGTGGCACACTTCTATGTTCTTGATCCCGAAGGCTTCCTGCATAAGCGATTACATCTAACCCAAATTCATGTCCTGGTAATGCCCACTTTCCTTCGGCTTCTGGTCTATATACTTGATGATCACTTTCACACTGCTGATTCGCGCACCGTCTTACTTTCAAAGTTAGTTGGACTATTCCTGACAAAGTTCTGATGGTTCTGTCATTGTCGTAGTCACTCCACATCGAATGACCGCAGTTAGGACATTTTGGCTGGATCCACTCCAGAACTAATTTCTGACTGGCTTGGGGAGCTTTTGTTTTTCTGGCCATTTCTCTTCTTGGGATCTTCCTTAGTTTCGCTTCTTTAACCCTAATGAAGATTTGAAGATAACTCCAGTAAGTTTTGCCACTCTAGGATAAATCTCTGTTTGGATATCTTTGTCGCTGTAGCGCTCACACAAAAATTGCTCGGGCAGAGGAGCGGGGGTTGAGTTTCTCGCCATATTTGCATTGACGATTAGGGCCTTGGTCGGGCAAATATAACGCGGAGTCATAACGTAACTTCGGCAACCTTATGCAGTCCCATCTGTCTGGCCATTTGCAAGGCGCGCGTTGTTACCAAAGTGACCATCCATAGCCAGATGTGTCGGCACTATCGCTCCAGCAATCAGGTCAAACAAAGCAGCAATCATACCTTTGATCTGCAATAGTTCACGGTTGAGGCGCACAGCAGTTTTGTCTTTGTTCTTTGAGCCTTTGGGTCGACCGCGACCCCGTTTCTTGGCAGTCGGCTTGGCGTAGTTCAAACGAGGGTTACACTTTGAGGAAAAACCCCTCCTTTAAATAAGACATATGTTCTAAAATATTGAACTGCTATAAAGAAATAGGGAATATGCTTAAATTAGGGGTAATAAGCCTAATATCTGAGTAAACTGAGTGAATCAATCCTGTTCTGTAGCTTCTAGTCTTCATCCTCTTCATCGTCAACAATTAGCAGTGAAAGTTCTGTCAAAACAAGAACCTATCAGCCATCTAGCTAGGCAAGAGCAAGTTAGTCGAAAATTCCTCTACCAACAGAAAGAGATCGCTCAACAAGCCTTAAAGACCGCTTTTGACAAGCCAAAAAAAGAGGGAGAAGTCTTATATTCCTTGCCCATCACCCATTCATGGATATTTCAGTTGATAAGAGCGTTGATTCTGATATGTCACTGCTCTTATCGCGGTGTTCAAGAGATTTTACGGGATTTATTTGATTATTCTATCGGTATCGGTACCATTCACAATCGAGTCACAGCAGCAGTAGAGAAAGCCAGACAAATCAATCAAACTCAAGATTTATCGTCAACACGGTGGTTGGATATGCTGGGGTTTCCCCAGCATCCCCCACCGTCAATTGGAGTGGCCTTACTGGATGAACTTTTTTAGAGTACTCAACCCGTATTGACAGGAGTAGATGCTGATTCTACCTACTGTTTTCTGTTAGAAGCAGTGTCACACCGAGATGAAGATACTTGGGGATATTATTTACTCGAAGCCGAATCACAAGGATTGAATCCCGACTATACGATAGCCGATGCAGGTGTTGGAATCAGGGCAGGACAAAAAGCTGCTTGGGGTGATATTTCTTGTCACGGTGATGTGTGGCATATTTTCCATCAAGGTGAAGCATTATGCCGTAATTTAGCTAAAAAAGCCCAAGGTGTCACAACGAGCAGAGAAAAGCTAGAGCATTCGATGGAATTAGCCAAATTAAAGGGCAAAGGAAACAAATTATCAGCTAAGTTAACTAGAGTTCGTAAAAAGGAAGTAATAGTCCAAAAATTAGCTAGCGACATTAAAATATTACTCTTTTGGCTCAGAAATGATATTTTGTCCCTGGCAGGAGCAGAATGGTCAGAAAGAATCGAGCTAATGAATTTCATTATTGAAGAGCTTCAACTCAGGGAAGAGAAGGCTCACAAAGGGATTAAAGCTTTGAGAGTAGCTTTATCGAATCAAAAAAACGATCTTTTAGCTTTTGCTCGAATATTAGACGACAAACTGGCACATATTGCTCAAAAGTTTCAAATTGCTCCTTCTCAAGTTCGAGAAGTTTGTTTGTTAATGAAGAAATCTCTTGCTAGTAATGTCTATTGGGAGAAGTGGAATCAGCTTTACAAGCAACTTTCTGAGAAATTTCTCCCCATAAAGGAAGCGGTAGAATCAGCAATGAAATCAACCCCCAGAGCTAGCTCTTTGGTGGAAAATCTCAATTCTCGACTCAGAAATTACTTTTTCCTGAGAAAGCACCTGAATTCTGATTATCTTGACGAGCGACCCTGCGGAGGTTTCCTCCGCTAAGGAACGCGCGATACCTTCTTAGGTTTTTTCTCAATCATCGCACCTTTATCGAAAGTCGAGTTTCCGAACGCGTAGGGAAAAGTCCCACAGAGTTGATGACAGGAGAAAAGCATCCTCATTGGCTGGAACTGTTGGGATTTGAACTTTTTCAACGTGCCTGAAAACGAGGTTTCTATGATAATATTTTTGTTCTGTAAGCTAAGTTAAAACTTGGCTTAATTTGTGCTGCGTTTGTTACCCAAAATACCTCATTTTTGAACGACGCCACATTAAGCATCCTCATTGGTTAGAAATGCTAGGCTTTGAGCTATTTCAAAGAGCCTGAATCTTTAGTCCTCTATTTAATACTTATGTTCTATAAGCGAAGCTCATAACTTGGCTTAATTTATGCTGCTTTTGTTACTCAAAATTCCCCGTTTTTGAACTACCCCCTTTTTTGGGTAGTTCTTCCAGAAAATCGTCAAAATCTTGTGTCCATTTGTCTGCTATTCTCGATCGATAGGTGTTCCTGGCACGAGTAAACTTGTGCTTCAACTCATCAATAAAATTGAACATTAATTATTAGAAGTAGTTGTCTGACTCACCGTTCGCTCAAATTTCTGAGTCTTTCAGAATTATAATGGCGTAAAAGCTTACTGCATAAGGCTTCAAAAAGATATAGAGAATGTAAACCAGAGAAAATTCAGAAAGAGCGATCGCCTTCTAAA
>JASJEI010000515.1 GCA_030064795.1 Pleurocapsa sp. MO_226.B13
CGACGTACCACTATGCCAGTTTATCGCGTCACGGAAGGCATGGAGTTAGAGCCCAATTCAGTTTACTTAATTCCCCCTGGGCAAAATCTGGCATTAGAAAAAAATATCTTACGTTTAGAAAACCGCAAAAAAGATAAAAACCAAAAGCACGAACTCAATTTTCCCATCGATTTATTTTTTACTTCGCTAGCCAAAAACTATGGAGAGCAGTCCATCGGGGTGATTTTATCAGGTTCGGGTAGCGATGGAACTCGTGGCTTAAAAGCGATCAATGAAGCTGGTGGAGTAGCCTTGGTTCAAGACCCCAAAACCGCAGAGTTTGACGGAATGCCCGTTAGCGCGATCGCCACAGGAGTGGTTAATCAAATTCTACCTCCTAGAGAACTATCACAGCTAATTTATCAATGTGTTGTTGCGCCCGTAAATATCCTCGAAACTGCATCGAGCCAAAATCATCTAATTAGTTCTGCCAATTTAAGCTCAATTTCTAAGCTTTTACTAGAGGAAGAAGGATTAGACTTTTCCCAATATAAATCCAGTACCATTTCCAGACGGATTCATCGTCGCTGTCTAATTCATAATACTGAAAGTATTGATAGTTATATCAAACTGCTTAGGGATTCGAGTGATGAAAGGCAAATTCTCTGTTCGGATTTACTGATTAACGTCACTCATTTTTTCCGCGATTATCCAGCTTGGCAAAATCTAGAGAATAATATTCTGCCTAGATTAATCGAACAAAGCAAAGCAGGAACAGAATTAAGATTTTGGATTACGGCTTGTTCTACAGGAGAAGAAGCCTATTCTTTAGCAATTTTAGTCCACGAAGCTCTACAAGATTCGGGCAAGAATATCCGAGTCAAGATTTTTGCCACAGATATAGATCGGATGGCATTAGAAAAAGCATCTCAGGGGATTTATCCCTCTTCTATCGCCACAGATATTAGTCAAGAACGTTTGCAGAGATATTTTGTGGCTAAAGATAACTCGTATCAAATAATGCGGAAGATTAGAGAGATGTTGATCTTTTCGCCCCATGACTTAACTAAAGATGCTGGCTTTACCCGCATCAACTTAGTCACCTGTCGCAATGTCCTAATCTACATGAAACCTGATTTGCAATATCAGGTATTACGCAATCTGCATTTTTCTCTAGTTTCTAAGGGCATTTTATTTTTAGGGGAGGCGGAGACATTAGGGGAATTTGAATCGGAATTTGAAGCTTTAGATAAAAAATGGAAGTTTTTTCAGAAGCGGAGAGATATCATACTGCCCCTTGCTTTAAGATCTACTCCCAAAATCAGTAAACATGCTTCCTTGCGTTTTAGCCCAACCCAGGACAGAGTTAAATTTGAGTCAATTTTAGAGCAGTGTTTAGAGCGATTATCTGACGAATCAGATTCCATTATTTTAATGATTGCTAAGGATTATCATTTGCTCCACGTTAGCGGAAATTCAGGCAAAATATTTAAAGCTCCTGGGGGCAAAATAACGACAGAAGTCATTAAGATGGTAGTCCCTCCCCTACAGCTACCTTTAAATACGGCTTTACATCGAGCCAAACAGAAAGAAACGTCAGTTTTATATCAGGGTATCAAAATAGAAAATCGAGGAGAAGTACTAGACGTTAGTTTGGAAGTGATTCCTCCTAAAAGCGATCGCCAACATGGTGATTTTTTTGTAGTTAGAATTCAACAAAAAATAGCTGCTGAACCTCTGAAAATTCCTGAAGTAGAGAATTTTGAACTGGGTAGCGAAGCCTCTCGACGCATTTTGGAATTGGAAAATGAACTACAGCAAACCAGAGAAAATCTTCAAGCATTAGTTGAAGAGTTAGAAACGACCAACGAAGAACAACAGGCTTCTAATGAGGAGTTAACCGCTTCTAATGAAGAACTCCAAAGCACCAACGAAGAATTGCATTCAGTCAATGAAGAGTTACACACTGTCAATATTGAATATCAGTCAAAAATTAACGAACTCACTCAACTTAATGATGACGTTGATAACCTACTCCAAAGTACGAAAATTGGTGTAATTTTTCTCGATGCCGACCTTAGAATACGCAAATTTACGCCTGACGCTACCACGGTGATCGCCCTACGTCAATCGGATTTAGACCGTCCTTTAGCAGAGCTTAATTGGAAATTTGAATGTCCTAATTTATTAGAGCTGTTACATGAGGTCTTAGCCACCAAAAAACCAAAAGAATTAGAGGTCAAACTCAACCAAACAGAAAACTATTTATTAATGCAGATTCATCTCTATCAAACTGAATATAAAGATAGTGAGGGATTAGTAATTAACTTCATCAAAATAGATGAAATCAAGCAAGCTCAACAAAAATTAGAGCGAGAAGTAATTGCCCGCAAACGCTCTGAAGAACAGTTAAGAGTCAATCAAGAACAATTAATCATTACTCAAGAGCGAGTAGAAAATATTTTTAGTTCCCTCGAAGATGCTGTATGGTCATTCGATCTTCCCGAAAAGAGATTAGGCTATCTCAACGATTCATTTGAGAAAATCTATAGCAGAACCAAGAAAGAATTCTTGGCTAATTCAAATCTTTGGTTGGAGGTAATTCATCCAGAAGATAAAAGTATGGTGGAAGAAGCCCATCGATCGATTAAACAACAAGAAAAGCTCGATATTGAGTATCGTATTCTGCACCCTGATGGCTCAATTTGTTGGGTGAGAGATCGCAGTAAGGTGATCTGTGACGATGATGGTACTGCCATTCGCCAAGATTTTGTCATCAGCGACCTAACAGAGAAGAGAAAAGCACAGCAAGCTTTAAAAGAGAGAGAGCAGAGTTTTCAGGCGATCTTCAATTCAACGTATCAGATGATGGGGGTTCTAAATCCAGAGGGCATCTTACTCGAAGCCAATCAAACTGCTTTAGCTTTTGGCGGATTGACCCCAGAGAATGTCATCAATCGCCCCTTCTGGGAAGCTAAATGGTGGACTAGATCTGAGGCTGCTCAGGAGCAATTAAAAAAAGCGATCGCCCGCGCAGCAAAGGGTAAATTTGTCCGTTATGAGGTGGATGTATTGGGTGCGTCCGATCGAGTTACAACTATTGACTTTTCCCTCAAACCAGTCATGGACGAAACAGGACGAGTCATTCAACTAATTCCCGAAGGTAGAGACATTAGCGAACTCAAACAAGCTAGGGAAAAATTACTGCAAAGCAATCTGATACTAGAACAGCGAGTAGCCGAGCGTACTCAATCTCTGGCTCAATTTAGCGCTCGTCTACAGCGGTTACATCGTTTGGCAATATTCAAATACGAGAATCTAAAAGATTTATTGACTGATTATCTCCAAGCTGGATGTAATATGCTCAATCTCTCTACGGGTATTATCAGCGAGATCGATGACTATATTTATAAGATTGTGGCAGTAGAAACTCCTCTAGATTTAAAGGTGGGTTATGAAGTAAGTTGTCAAGAGCCGTACTGTACTGAGGTGATAAATCCTCTATCTACAACTACTTTTAATCGGATGGCAGACATAGAATCAATGAAAAACCATCCTATTTATCTCAGTCTCAAGTTTGAGTCTTTTATCAGTACGCCCATCTTTGTTGATGACAATCTCTACGGCACATTAAACTTTTCCGATACTACCCCCAGAGATTCAGGATTTTCCCCCGAAGAAATCAAAATTGTCGAGTTAATGGCAAGAGACATTGGCAATTCCATTAGTTCAATGCGATCGAAGGAAACGATTAAAAAAAGCGAACTACTTTTCCGTAGTACTTTTGAACAGGCAGCAGTCGGGATAGCTCATGTTTCTCTTCAAGGAAAGTTACTCAAAGTAAATCAGCGTTTATGCGAGATCTTGGGCTATGAAAACCAGGTTTTGTTAAAGACAACATTTCAAGCAATTACCCATCCTGAAGACTTAAATACGGATATCCAGTACGTCAGGCAGATGTTAGCTGGAGAAATTAGCAATTATTCCCTGGAAAAACGCTACATCAAAAGCGATCGCTCCCTAGTCTGGGCAAATCTTACGGTTTCTCTCGTGAAAGACGATTTGGGACAGCCAAGTTATTTTATTTCCGTCATTGAAGATATTACCAATCGCAAAAAGATAGAAATAGACCTCGTACAAAGTCGCATCAAGCTCGAACAAACTCATAAGCTCGAACTAGCTAATCAGGCTAAAGATAACTTTATCGCCCACATGAGTCACGAACTTCGCACTCCCTTAAATAGCGTGATTGGCTTCAGCCACCTACTCAAAAAAGATTCTAGTTTAACTCAAAAGCAACTTGAATTGGTTAACATCGTCCATCAATCGGGACAACATTTACTGACTCTCATCAACGACGTCTTAGACTTATCCAAGTTAAATGCCGATAAGCTAAAGATAAATTACCGTGACTTGAATTTAGCCCAATTTCTAAACGACATAGCCACTATTTTTGAGACTCGCGCCCAAGATAAAAGCTTGGATTTTCTAATTCACATATCAGACGATATTCCCGCAGTAGTTAGCACAGATGAAACCAGATTGCGACAGGTGTTATTTAATTTATTGAGCAATGCAGTGAAGTTTACCTCCGCTGGTACTGTTACCTTTTCAGTTAGCTGTATTACAGTAACTCCTAGCTCTGATTCTAATGTTAAGACAATCCGCTTTTTAGTAGAGGATACAGGAAAAGGCATTCCCGAAAATCAATACGATACTGTCTTTGCCAACTTTGGACAGCTAGACCAAAATGACAACGATGAGTCAGGAACGGGGTTGGGCTTGCCAATTTGTCAGAAGATACTCAATCTAATGGATAGCGAGCTATATTTAGACAGCAAAATAGGTCAAGGCAGTCGCTTTTGGTTCGATTTGGACTTAAAAGAAGTATCGAGCCATGCCTTACCAATAGAAATAAGTTCTAAGAGGGAAATAGCCCGTACATTAGCTACACCCTGTAAGGTTTTAGTAGTTGATGACAATGCCGAAAATAGAGCATTGTTACTTGAATATCTCCAAGCTTTAGGATTTACTTTAAAAGAAGCTAGAGATGGTCGAGAGGGAATTGCGATCGCTCTTGAGTTTCAGCCAGATGTCATTTTAGTAGATTTAATGATGCCTGTAATGAATGGCAAGGAAATGATTGAAACTATTCAACAAGACCGCCAGTTAGAAGATAC
>JASJEI010000516.1 GCA_030064795.1 Pleurocapsa sp. MO_226.B13
AAGTCTTGTACCGTTAAAGTATCATCTCCACCAAGACCATTGATTTCAAACTGCTCGACATTATCGGTATCAACGGTAAATGGCCCTAAATTTATGCGTTCAAACAAGGCGCGATCGCCATAGGCTGCTAACTTAAACTCATCTCCAGCTTCAGCTGCGCCATTAATTTCGGCAACATCATAACCATCATCACCTTCATTGATATCGCTGCCATCGCCATTATTCCAGATAAAGCGATCGTCTCCTGCGCCACCAATTTTCAGGTCGTCTCCTGGGTTACCAATAAGGGTATCCTTACCTTCAGTACCAATAAGGGTATCGTTACCTTCAGTTCCGATAATTTCGTTGATTTGTTCAGAGTTCATAGTTAATTTTTTAGGGATTGTTTGTAAACAAAAAAGTTGATAAGCTGACCAACATCAAGTTTGTCAGAACCTTTCAAGCTATATAGTGATTGAGTCTGAAAATTATGCAACTTTTATGTATATCGGCTTAGTAAAGCTAATGATTTTTCTGAACAATCATTGGCTTTGCATTACTATCATGCCCTTAGCCAAAAATAAATAAAAGGGGATTAATTCAGGTATTTTGTCGAATATTTTGGCGATTTATTGTGGCATTGTCGCAATAAATTTCATATTTTATTTACAAAAAGCCTGTTATCTTTCAAATTCGTTTAGATTCATCCTAGAGATTGAACATCGGAAAAACATTAGCCAAAAGATTAGAATAGTCAGTTAATTACCAACATCCGATCTCCTCCTGGTTGAAATTCATAGGGTACTTTCACAACTGAAGTCACGTATCCTAAATTCTCGAAGTGCGCGATCGCACTATCCAAATAAGGAGAAGTTTCCTGGATCAGAGTCAAAAGCGGAAAGATTCTGACTTCCTGGCTAACTCTCAAGATCTCTTTAATAGCAGCCAGATGAAAATCTTGGTCAAGTTGTTCGGAATATAAAAATAAAAAATGAGAACACAATGCTATATCGTAAGCTCGATCGGTAAAATCTAAATTAGGTAATTCTTGCGTTAAATATCTACCTTCTTGTTTACCGCGATCGTAGGCTCCAAGAAAAGTTTCCAGGGATTTAACTCGACTGGCTTTTAATTCCTGGGGATTTTTATGATAGTTCCAGACCCAATTATTTGGCGTAGCAATTATCTGATTAATTATATTGTCTACTACCGCATCAAATCTCTGCCTAATTTCCGCACCACTAAACTGATAAATTGGGTCGATAGAAGTAATATCATATCCTTGTTTCGTACCTTCGGCGTTAAAGCTAGCAGGGCCATCACCCACTCCCAAAATGCTTTTTTGCAGATCTTCGGGAGATAGCGCGAACATCAACCTGTATTCATCGAGCGATCGCCCAAAGGGAACTACCTTTTCTAACTTCATCACCATAAGTAATATTGAATTTAATTACTCTTGATTATAGCGATCGCGCTTGAGAATTCAGTCCCAATCAATTATGGAATTTACGACAAACAGGAGGGCAAGACCAACGCCCGATTATTGTAAGGGAAATGCTGCTTCAGGTAATTACCTGGGGATTAAAACAAGTGCGTAGTAATACCAAATCCGATTACCAAAAAGTACCAAAAAACCGATCGTAGAGACGCGATATATCGCGTCTCTACAGGGTTTGACGATTTAATCGATAAGTATTCGATGTAAACAGGATTTGGTATAACAGGGGATAGTTGGTACTCATCGATAGCCAACCTAAAGTATTTAAGAAACCAAAAACTAGGTTTTCTATTTGGTGTAGAAAAAAATCGAACTGTCTCAAACAAGCCTGGGAAATACCATCAGGTAAGTTCTTTAGAGATTCCAGACGAAGGCTTAATTACTCATTTAAAAGAATTTGGATTAATAAAACTGTTGAGGAAAGACTTCAGAAAAGGAGACTCTCGGCACTATGTCCTATATTTTCCCAACTCAGAAAAATTGGCTAAGATTTCTCGTCCAGAATCGATCGCCATTCACGATCGACACTGGGGAATCGAGGCATTTCATCGCGCTATTAAACAAGTCTGCGGTATTTGTCGGTTTATGGTACGAAATAGTTGCGCAATTAAAACACATATCTTCTGTTCACTTCAAGCATTTGTTCGTTTAGAAAAAATGCGTTCGACTAACTCAATTTCCAATGCCCTATATTTGACAACAATCGTATTATCTTCTCTATTTATATTTTAGTCATCCTCGATTTATGTAACAGTGAAACAGAATTAGCTCAAGTCCTCGATTTAGAAAAAATGAATAATTTACCAATTAATCGATAATACTATTAGGTAATCCCATGATACTTCTAAACCAAGGTTTTGATTAGATAATAGATAAGAAATAAAAACTTACTTATTACCTCTTACCTGTTTAGCTGTTGCTGAAGTTCCTCGATTTGATTGAGTGCATCTTGATAATATGCTTCATTTCCTTGTTGCCGATAAAGCTCGGCAGCTTTTTGATAATCTTCTAAAGCTCTTTGATACTGTTCTAGGTCATAGTAAGCAATACCCCGATTGCGGTAGGCTAAAGCATATTGGGGGTCGAGTTCGAGGGCGCGGTTGTAATCGGCGATCGCTGTTTGATATTCTCCTAGGTCATAGTAAGCAATACCCCGATTGTTGTAGGCAGCAACATAGTTGGGGTCGAGTTCGAGGGCGCGGTTGTAATCGGCGATCGCCCGACTGCTATATCAAGAGTAACCAGATTGCGATCGCATTTTAAGAGTTGTGTTTTTTAAAGAGCGATCGCTCAACTGTTAAATCAAGAGTAACCAGATTGCGATCGCGTTTTTAGATCAAAGTAAAAAAAAGTAAAACAATTTACTGTTCGGCTTGCCCTCCTTGTTCCACAACAATCGCCCCTATATTGGCTTCAGCAGTTGGCTCACCATCAACTCTCCACCAATCTAAAGCCCCCTGTTCGCATCCGTAGGCTTGAGCATAACGGAAGCGAATGTCGTAGATTCCAGGTTCGTTGGGTGCAGTTAGGGTGAATTGATTTGAGCTTGAACCCTGAATACCCCCATTGTAGATACAGGCTTGGGCACTATTTTCACCAGCAATACCCACAATAATCTGATTAATCGCTCCTCTCTGACACTCAGGACAATCATAGATGTAATTAGCAGATACATTAATTTTCTCTCCAGGAGTAGCATTTACGACATTTCCTTTGTTGTTAAGAGTGAACTCACTCAGCGTTACCTGACCATAGGTAGCCTGATTAGGTATTTTAGGCGGAGTGACTGTAATAGCTTTGGAATTCTCTTCATTCTCCGATTGAGCAAGAGCAGACAGTCTTTGCGCCTCTTCTTCTGGATTGATATCTAGATTGGGATCGAGTCTCAGGGCTTGTTTGAACTTTGCCACCGATTCCTGAAGATCGCCCTGTTGCGCTATCTTTCTACCCTGCTTGACCAAAAATTCGGCATTTTGAGTTTTGTTCCAGACCTCTGTTTGACAAGTTCCGCCAGCAGCTTTAGCTTCTTCAGTGTTAGCTGTGACAAGAATAGCATGGGAAAATAATCTGTTGCACGCCACTTCTAGCAATGCTTGAGAGTCTTCAGAATTGGGCAATTGCTCAATGAGTTGTCTTCGATCCCACAATCGCACTGTCTTGTCCCAGCTTCCAGTAACGATATAAGGAGCAACTGGACTCCAAGCAACTGAGGTAATGTTATTTTGATGCCCTCTAAAGAATTTATCGCCAATGAGTTCCCCCTCTATACCTCTCACGCGCACAGTTTTTCCACCAACAATAGCGATATGCTGACTATCTTTGTCGAAGGAAACTGAGTCAATAGAGTCTTCTTCAGAAAAAGTTTTATAAACAGTCTTCGTTTTTAAATCTAATAGCTTCACAAAGTTATCGTTACCATTAGTAGCAAGATATTTACCATCAGGACTGAAAGCAACTGAATTTACAGCCCATGCATGTAATTCTTCGATAGGTTCACCAGTTTCTTTATTGACTGGTATGCCAAGGAGATTACCTTGTCTGTCCCAAAACTTTACTGTTGTGCCAGCAGCACTAGCAATAGTCTTGCCATCAGGACTGAAAGCAACTGAGTTTACCCTTTGGTTTACGAGTCTAGAGAAAGATTGAATGAGGTTGCCCTTCAAATCCCACAATAGCATTCCATCATGACCAGCACTAACAATGTAGTCATCACGACTAAAGGCAACTGAGAGTACTTCATTCTGGTGCCCCTCAAACACTTTAATAAGATCTCCCTCTAAATTCCACAATCGGACTGTTTCGTCACGACTACCTGTAACGATATAATGGCCATTCGAGCTAAAGGCAATAGAATTAACATAATCCGTATGTCCCCGTAAGGGCTTACTGACAGGGTTGCCTTCTAAATCCCATAATCGCACCGTATTATCTTCACTGCCACTGGCAATATACTGTCCATTAGGGCTAGAGGCAACTGAGGTAACGTTCTTTTTATGTCCTGTAAAAATGTTGCTTTCCACAGGTATTGTTAGTAGATCCGATAAGGTAAAGCGAACTGAGTCAAGAACTCTATGTAATCTTTTTTGGCTCTCACCTGTCAACTTAATTGCCATAACTAGACCTTTTATCGGGGCCGGCTTCTCAAAATCCTTTGCCTTTAATCTTGCCTGAGCAGATTGCTCACCTAGACCTGCAATAGTCGCCTGCTGAAAGGCATAGAAACTAGTACAGACAGCAATTACAAAAGCTGTACCTACTCCAGCCAGCAGCAATCTCAAAATCATATTCTGACGTTTTTCTTGTTGAAGAATGCGTTTTTGCCATTCAACACTGGCATCAATAAATTCATTTTCCTCTGCTCTTAAACCACCAATATTCTTAAAAGCATCTTTCTGCCTAAACTCGACAACCAGATCTAATCTAGAGCCCTTTAAGAGTTCCTCTCTCGCTTTAGACTTATCCTCTGAGCGAATTTTCTGCCATCGCCTTGTCTCTCCAGTTAGCCAATTTTTGAGGATAATTGCTTCCTTTTCCTGCTCAAGCCAACTTTTTAAGACATCCCAAGAAGAGAGTAAAATTTCATGGGCAATTTCTATAGTTGCCGATTGTTCCAGGCTTTTACTAGCTATAATTTTCAGTTGTTGCGAGTCTGAATATGCGCTACTACTAAC
>JASJEI010000517.1 GCA_030064795.1 Pleurocapsa sp. MO_226.B13
GCATTCCTTGACGAATTTTATGGATAATCTCTAAACCTACACCACTGATAAACAGTCTCTGTTTCTTATTTGCCAGCATCTTCTGAGTCCAATCAACAAAGCCACCATCTGCTAAATCAATCTGACTATTTTTATGGCTTAGAAAGATTTTAAATTGGAGAATTTGATAATATTCGTTTCTAAGCTCTCTGCTTTTAAAGTCTAATGTTAAATCCTGACACATTAGCCTTATTTCATCTTCTGCTTGTCTCGAAGTTTTATTAATGTTTTCTGCTAAATACACTTCCAGAGAAAGGTCTTCTTTCGCAAAGAGCAACAATAACATCTCTAGGTAAAACGAAATGTGTGTTTTTACAAGCTCTACTTCAAAAGCATGGTCACTCGGATCGATACCTCCCGATACCAGACAAAAAGCCCCAAAATGAGCTGAAAATGCTGGATTATCGTAATACTGTCCCCTTACATGTCGATGTGTCGCACAATATTTTTTAACTGCTACTTTCTTTTCTCGATCGATTTCATTCGCCACCTTGAGTGCCAAAACATTAGTAGCATCCGAAACCACTTCTGAGCCTCGTAAAGCACTAATAACATTGTTTTGATCGACATAGCCAACCACAGAACTGCTCCCTAACGGAGTAAGTGGTGAAAGCAAAACAGGCTGGAAACCTATACGGCTTGCACTTTTCAACCAAAATATCTCATCTTCTTTATATTTAATAGGATCGATAGAAGCAGGAGAACTAAATCGATTCTGTCCATATTGTTTGAGCAGAACTGAAGGTGCGATCTGCTTTGCTCTTTTTTTGAAGAGTTCGAGTAAAAATGTATTAAGTTCTGAGCCTGATAAATTAGCAGCAATTTTAGTAACTAAGCCAGGAATCCCTATCTTTTGTTCTAATTTTTCGATAATTTTCTTCATAACCTTATAGCCATTAGGGGACAATTTCTACAGGCGCGCCATTTACCAGACGGTTTTTGCCCTCAGTGACTAGCTTTTCTCCTGGCTTAACTCCTTCCAGAATTTCCTGTTTGGCCAATCCTTCAATTCCTGGTTTAATTGCTCTTTGTTCGACAATTCCTCGTGACTCATTCACCACAAAGACGTGTGCCTGGAGATCGCGGAAAATAAAAGCATTAAACGGTGCAATAGTGGCTTGTTCTTTTTCTTCCGTAGCTATCCAAGCCGATACCTGTTCTCCATCCTGGAGATTAGCAACTCCTTCATCAATACGGATAGTAACGTGAACCGAGCGTTGTCCTGGGGAAACTGAAGGACTAACAGAAAAAACAGTTCCTTTGGCACTGGCTAGTTTCATCAAATCTTGACCTGTAATGCGCCCCGAACTAGCTTTACTGCGATCGCGATCGCGAATTATAAAAGCTCTCTGTCCTGATTTTACTTCGTTGCTCTCAAAAGCAGGTAACTCCACATTGACTTCAAATCGACTGGGATCGATGACAATAATCGGTAATCTTTCGATAATCCCTTGGTATTCACCAGTTACATTCACGATTTGAGGCACCCAATAATCTCCTTCGCGGATATTGAGACGAGAAATAATGCCATCAAAAGGAGCAACGATCTCTGTATCTTCACCCTCGACATTGCTTCGAGTTAGCTTAGCATCAGCCGATTTAACTCCTGCTTGCGCAGTTTCTACCTGGGTTTGAGCAGCAGTTACTTGAGCTTGAGCCGATTTAACTCTTGCGACAGCAGCGATCGCTCCTGCTCGTGCATTTTTATAATCTGTTTCTTTGACATCCACTTCTCGTTGTTCTACTGCGCCCTCGGCTACTAACTCTTGATATCTGGTTAAGTCAGCTTGGGCAAAAGCAGAATTGGTTTTAGCTTTCTGTAGTTCTGCTTGTGCTTGAGCCAAAGATTCTTCTGCTTGTCTGAGATTGGCAATGGCATGAAGCACCTGATTTTTAGCTTCAATTTGCCCTGCTGTTGCAACTGTTATATCTGCATCATATTTACGGCGATCGAGTCTGGCTAATAATTCTCCTTTTCTTACCCAATCTCCTTCTCGTAAATCTCTACCATCAATTTGTTTGAGATAGTCAATTGTTCCATCGGCTTGAAAAGTAAGATGTTTTTTAACTATGGCATTAACATAGCCATCACCATAACTCCAGGCTTGAATTGGCTCTAAACTGACGGGAACAGTTCTCACAGTTAGCCTAGCTTGTTCGATGTTGTTGCTTTCTTTAACAGCTGGTTGTTGAGGACTAACGAGCGATCGCCAAACTACCGTACCACCAGCCAAAAGAGCAATCGCGCCTAACAATAACCCCCACTTTGGTTTTTTGAAAATAAGCGTTGGCGATCGATTAACATTCATACTTTCACCTGCTCTTGAATTTTTTTCTGGTTAGATATTTCTAACTAGATACAGCAAAATTTTGAGGAAGTTGTGAATCTGTTTATGTCTACCTAAATCGTGACTGTAGCGATCGCGCGCGAGTTCTCCTCTAGTGGTCTGTAAACTTTGATTTTAGGGATAAATATTAATAACTATCTTCCCCCGCTTCCAAACTAAGTCAGAATTAGAAATTAGGAATTATGAACTGAATAAGATTTAATACTTCATCATTCATCGTTCATCGTTTTTACTTTCCCTTACTCCTCTATTTATATAGAATTATCCCGTATTCATGCTGTTTTTTTACTATTAATTAATATTCGGAACAATTATTATTTTGATATTTTTAAATTTATCTCAAACATAATTTCAAGCTTGAAGATTTTAATCTTTTTGTCAAGATAGTGAAGGCAATTTTACAAATCGTTTCGATAGCTCGCTCCTTCGATATTTTAGTGTAGTCAAAATTACTGATTTGGAGATCTAGCAGTTCTCATATTAGTGAAATATGAAGTTTTTGGGTTTGAGGCAGTCCCTAGATGTTATGTGTAATTTATAAGTTTTAAAAATACTACAAATATAGTTTAGTCAGCTTTTGATAGCGAGCTTAATTACTTTTATTTTTCCCGATCGATCGCGATCGCACTATTTCCAATCAGAACAAAGTTATGGTAAAACAAATTATTTTTAAGCTTCACTAGATCTTTTGATGAAACGGCAACTTGATGATCGAGTAACTATTCGTCTGGCAAAGCCAGAAGATAAAAATATTATTGTTAAAATCCAATTCAATGCCTTAAAAGTCTTGGCGGTAAAAGACTACAGCTACCAACAATTAAATGCATTATTAAAAAGTAAAAGTATTCCGAGAAAGTCCCGCGAAACTATTTTTATTGCCGAAATTAATAAACAGCCTGTCGGTTTTGCTTCCTTAATCTATCCCTATAATACAATCGGTGCAGTTTTTATCGCGCCTAACTTTGCACGCCAAAAGATTGGCACCAAATTATTACAGCGACTCGAACAAGAAGCGATCGCTCAACGAGTACCGATTCTTTGGGTTTATTCTTCTCTAAATGGTTACGGTTTTTATCGCGCCAACGGTTATCAAACTATTACTAAAACTTTTTTACCTCTCTATTCAACTTATATCCCCTGCGTACAAATGAAAAAGAGACTACTACCACTAACTGCTGAAGAAATATTCCAGGAAATTTATCAACTATTAACTGTTTTAGTATTAACAAACTTGTCAACCAAATTTTTATCTTTACTCTGGAAGGCGATAGTAGTCCTGAGTCATTCGCGGATCTGACAAATGACTAATATCATTTAGTCGAATAATTTTGGTAATTGAAATAAAATAACTAAGGTCTTACATTAACTGTATAAGATAACTCAAAGGGTGAAAAAGAGCTATTATCTTTAGCCGTACCAACTAACTCTAATTCATAAGCTCCTGCACTAGGAAAAGTTATTTCTGCTCCTGGTATTTCTTGATATTTCTCTACATTAATTGGTGACAATTGAGGTTGCAAAATTGGCTCCGCATCATCAAGACGAGGGATAGCATAAACATTCAAGGTACAATTACATTCAGACAAAGGAATAGTTTGACCACCGCGACGAGTCAAGGCAAACCAAGCCTGAGTTTTTTTACCTACCTGTGGATTATGATTCGGTGTAATATGAAATGTGGCTGCTACCTCATTAGAAATTTCGACATTGTGAGCAACCACTGGTAAGGAAACAAGAGTGGATAATAGAATTAAATTGAAGGCTTTTAACATTTATCTTTTATTTGATGCAGTCGAAGCTTTGACAGCAATTTACAAGTTGGTCGATCCGAGTATGATAATTAAATTTGAAAACTAATAGCTAACAGCAACAAACATTCTTAATCATCAGCTTCATACTCGAAATTACCAATGTTTTATTCTACTGTTACTTTAATTTGCTCAGAAATTACGGGGTTATCGTGGGGAACATGAGCATAATTACCCAAAATTAGTTGTAAGGTGTGTTCTCCTGGAGGTAAAGTAAGTTCGGTTTCAGTTTGTGCTTTTCCGAAATGACGAATTTGCTCCGTAGAAGGTAATGATGCAGTCAGATCGAATTCTGGTCGATCGATTAACAAATGATGATGTCCAGTATTTTCTTGCTCGACTCCAGCAGGTGCAAGATCCATTCCCGACAAGCCAAACTTGACTGTAAATGT
Organism: Pleurocapsa sp. MO_226.B13; assembly: GCA_030064795.1. The sequence goes on from JASJEI010000517.1 coordinate 4,588, forward strand.
TTCGGGCAAAGTTGCACCATCAGTAGGTTCGAGAATATAGGCTTGAGCTTCATCGGGAGCATGAGAAACTAAATCTTGTGCTAATACTTCTGGAGCGATCGCAAATAAGAAAAGGCAGAAAATACCAACGAGTAGAGCTTTGAAGTTCATGTAAATCTTCGGTTCCTAATTTTTTTAACAAATTTTTACTTTTCTTATCATATCAAAATAGAGAGGTGACAGGTGACAACTAATTATTAATCGTAAGGTGGGCGAATTTTCTCAGTTAGCAACAAGGGAGTGAGTAAAGTTATTTTGCCCACCTACCTATTAACTAACAATTACACGCGGTTAAAACCAGCAGCGTTTTCAAAGCCATCCTCGTAACTGATAGATATAAGTGCCGATGTACTCTTTGAACGCTTGAGTAGTGCGATCGAGACTTTCTGTATTGGGGAAAAAACTGAGAATTTGTGATTCGGTACTAAATTTATTTTCAGTTAAATTGCGATCGCTGACTAAAAAATCTGTCGGTGCGGGAATAGCATTA
>JASJEI010000116.1 GCA_030064795.1 Pleurocapsa sp. MO_226.B13
AGATTCCCACTCCTCAACTCCAAGCCAGCAAGGAAACTGAATCAGCAGAACTAGAAGCTAGTGAGGAAATTGAAGTTGCCAAAATCGAAGCCACTCAACCAGAAGCTAGTGAGGAAATCGAAGCAGTAGAAAATGCTCAGATTCCCACTTCTCAACTCCAAGCCAGCAAGGAAATTGAATCAGCAGAACTAGAAGCTAGCAAGGAAATCGAAGTTGCCAAAATCGAAGCCACTCAACCAGAAGCTAGTGAGGAAATCGAAGCAGTAGAAAATGCTCAGATTCCCACTCCTCAACTCCAAGCCAGCAAGGAAATTGAAGACACTCAACTAGAAGCTAGTGAGGAAATCGAAGCAGTAGAAAATACCCAGATTCCCACTTCTCAACTCCAAGCCAGCAAAGAAATTGAAGACACTCAACTAGAAGCTTGCAAGGAAATTGAAGCAGTAGAAAATGCCCAGATTCCCACTTCTCAACTCCAAGCCAGCAAGGAAATTGAAGACACTCAACCAGAAGCCTGCAAGAAAATCGAAGCAGCAGAATTAGAAGCTAGTGAAGAAATCGAAGTCGCCAAAATCGAAGCTAATGAGGAAATTGAAACTAAGGAAGGATCTAGTATTGAAGGAGAATTTGACGATGCTGTAGAATCCTAATACCAATTCTCTATAACAATGCACTCTTCTAAGATTTAACTTCTTTGCGCCTTTGCCCAGAACACGAAGCTGGGTAAACGCCTTTGCGCGGACAATTTAAACTTTTGAGCGCGGGGGATGCACCACCTGAGGGCGCATATCCAACCGCGCTGTTGAGGAGGGGCTGTGTGCGGAATTTACTTCCGCACCTTGAATGCCCCGTGTTCCCTCAAAAGCCATGTCAAAAGTCTTTGCGTTAGATCCGAACTCATGCATATTAAGTGCAACTTCAAGGAGAAATGGTATAAGAAGAAGCAATTAAAGATTCAAATTCTCAATTCTAGGCAATAGAGGTAACCAAATTAGAAGTTTTATTTTGATAAAAAATCTCTCTGATTAATTAGGGAGATTTTTTATCGCTTTTTAATATTATCCTAAGCAATAGTCTTAGAAACAGGGAATGCTTCTTCAGTCGAGATATTGCTTTTTTTTAATGCTGCTCGAACAAATCCTAAAAATAATGGATGAGGATTGTTAGGACGAGAGCGAAATTCAGGATGAAACTGAGTGGCAATGAAAAATATATGATTTGGCATTTCAATTATTTCTACCAAACGTCCATCAGGGGAAGTTCCACTAATTTCATAACCAGTTTCTAAGAATAAGCTGCGGTAAGCATTGTTAAATTCGTATCGATGACGATGACGCTCGTAAATAACTTCATTTTTATACAAAGAATAAGCCAATGTATCGGGTTTTAGACGACAGGGATAAGTACCCAAGCGCATTGTACCTCCAAGATCGATTACATCTTGTTGTTCTGGCAAAATATTGATAATGGGGTTGGGGCTTTCGGGATCGAATTCCGAACTATTAGCATCTTTTAATTGAGCCACATTACGCGCCCATTCGATCGCGCAGCACTGCATTCCCAAACACAAACCTAAGAAGGGAAGATCGTGGTTGCGAGCATACTCAATTGCCGAGACTTTACCATCTACCCCCCGAATACCAAAACCGCCAGGAACGATTACGCCACTTACATCCTGAAGATATTTAGCTGCACCGTTAAGTTCGATGTCTTCTGCACTTACCCAACGTAATTTTACTTCGCAGTCAGCAGCGATCGCAGCATGACCCAAAGCTTCGACTACCGATAAGTAGGCATCACTTAGCCTAATATATTTTCCGACAATGGCGATTTCAGTTTCGGTGCGAGTAGAGTTCATCTTGATTACTAGATTACGCCAGTTATCGAGATCGGGTTGACGGCGATCTAAGTGTAATAATTCTAGGGTTTGTTGCGCCAGTCCTTCTTTTTCCAAAATTAAGGGAACTTCATAGATGGTGCTGGCATCGAGAGAGGTAACGACGGAATCAACTTCGACATCGCAAAATTCGGCAATTTTTTCTTTAATTCCAGGAAATAAAGGGCGATCGCTACGACAGACCAATATATCTGGTTGAATCCCAATCGAACGTAATTCTTTTACGGAATGTTGGGTAGGTTTGGTTTTCATTTCTCCCGCAGCAGGAATCCAGGGAATCAGGGTAACGTGCATATAAACTGCGTTGTTTTTGCCCACATCCTTGCGAAACTGGCGAATTGCCTCCAGAAAAGGCAAAGATTCAATGTCCCCTACCGTGCCACCAATTTCGGTAATCACTACATCGGAACTGGTATTTTTGGCAACGCGATGAATTCTTTCTTTGATTTCGTTGGTGATATGGGGGATTACCTGAACTGTACCGCCTTCATAATCTCCTCTTCTTTCTTTATTGATTACCGATTGATAGATCGAGCCTGTGGTGACGCTATTGAGACGAGACATAGAGGTATCGGTAAAGCGTTCGTAATGTCCCAAATCTAGATCGGTTTCCGCCCCATCGTCGGTAACAAAGACTTCCCCGTGTTGATAGGGACTCATCGTACCTGGGTCTACGTTTATATAGGGGTCGAGTTTGAGAATCGACACCGAATAATTCCGAGACTTTAATAATCTACCCAAACTAGCTGCAACAATACCTTTACCAATACTGGAGACTACTCCACCAGTAATAAAAACAAATTTAGCCATAATAATTCTTACTGATTACTGTATTGGGGATTTGCCAATCACCCCTAACTATTTAATTGCCAATGACTAGCCAAACGATCTCGCACTTCAAAAAAATCTTGCCACTCAATATAGGATTTATTTTCTGCATCTAAATATCCTGGTAGGCGATCGCGAGCAAAAACGAGATCTGCTGCTAATGCCATATTAATATCTGTTACCGAATCCCCAATCGCAATTTTTTCTGCTGCTGGATATTGTGCCATGGCTTTGGCTTTTGCTACTAATTCCGTATCGCTTTCTATTGCCGAATAAATCCGCAAACTTTTGCCTGTCGTATCAACTGCTGCTGCATGAATTGCCGTTACTTTCTCTAGGAGTTGCTGTTGTTCTAATACTGCCGTAACCATATCGGTTAAACCGCCAGAAATTACCACCAAAGGGATGTCAATTTTATTAAGAAAATCTAAAAATTCTTTTAAACCCGATCTTACTGGTCGATGGGCAATATAGTTAATGATTTCGGGATAATCGCTAGATGATACCGTACCCAAAGTTTTTCTGATTCCCTCTTTCAAAGTCATTCGACGAGCATAAATTACTGGTAACAGCTTGGCAGATATTTCGGGAGCAAATTTTTCTAAGACGCGGACAACAGTGTCTTCAGTAGTCATTGTGCCATCAAAATCGCAAAAAACAACTCTGGAAAATTTCATTATTTTTAATAAAAATTGGGTGTCAAACTAGTTATTGCTCGACCAGAAAACGTTATGATCGACCCATAACTATACTTGTTGACGATCGAAATCTTATGGGAGAATCGAAACGCCGTAAAGCAGCATTGGGAGAACGATATGGTCGAGACTCGGAAAGAATTTTGCCCTGGTTGCCAATCACCAAAACTCAATCAGAAAAATTTATGCAAATTACTACTAGAGGGGCTTGGATTGGTATTGGTATAATGGTTGCTATCTGGTTTACCGTTAGATTTATTGGGCCAGCATTTGGTTTCTGGGAAGTTTATTAAAAAAACCTTTGGTAAGAGTCAAAAATTAAAAGTCAACTTATAGACACATATAAAGCAGGTTAAGAAATGAGCGAACAAAATCCCTACGAACAACTTGGGGTCACAGAAAATTCTTCTTTCGAGGAAATACAGGCTGCAAAAAAACGGCTGTACGAAAAACATGGCAATGACAGTGCAGTATTAGAGAGGGTAGAAATCGCTTACGACTCAATCATTATGGATCGTTTGCGGTTACGTCAAGAAGGTAAAATTAAAGTACCCGAAAAAATCCGTTTTCCCGAACGTAGCGTGGAAAAATCCTTGAAAGTTCCGCAAATTGTCAAGGAAGACTCTGCTGTTTGGCTAAAAGAGTTGATTGACACTCCTTCTCAAGCTGATATCCTCTGGCCTTCGGGAATTTTCTTAACCCTATCGGCGATCGCTGTATTTGCTCAAAATACAGGAGCTTCTATCTTGCCGTTGATTATGGCTTTGGGTTTTATCGCCAATATTTATTTTCTCAATCGTAAAGAGGGTCGCTCTGGCAGAGCATTTCTAATTAGCTTTATTGCGCTTTTTGCAGGAATTGCTCTCGGTTCGGGTTTGGCACATCTGTTTTTAGGTCAAGGCGGTGTGACTACTTTGGGAGAAGATCAATTTGCTTCCGCTGTAACTTTCTGCCTATTTTGGTTAGTTAGCTGCTTTTTACGTTAGTACATTAGTGCTAAATAATACTACTTTCGGGTTAAGAAGATCGATCGGTTTCAGTAGTTCCAGGCTTTAAGCTTTTAAAGCGTTTTTCAGTCGATCCCTAACTCCGAATAAATAACTATTGCCAGTTAGAAATTTACTGGCAGATTTTTTTTTGTTCAACCTCTCAATCCTCCTCAATCAAAGCGGGGTTAAATTCCGTCGTGTCAATTTTTTCCAATTCCCAACCGTTGATACCAATCTTTTGACTGCGTGCGGACACATAACGAAGTGTATCCTTTAGGATGCGGGGTCGTTCCTCCTTTTGACTGCATGCGGACAAGTCCTTTGCGACTTTTTGAGGGCGTAATTTTGAGCGCGAGATACGCGGAATTTATTTCCCCTTGTAGAATCGCGCTGTTGAGGTCTCCTCAAAATGCTGACCGCCCGAATTGACTTTTCTGAGTGCTATTTATCCTAAATATATAAACATTTACAATTAACTTTTGACTTTTGTACGGGTGATTCTCCTGTGGTGGTACTATGCAAACGTAAATCCCTCTTACTCTTGGCTTTAATATTAAGCAATTTTAAGTATAAACACGGAAATTTTTATATTATCTGCATAAAAAAAAAGACCGAAACATACTACATTAATAATTTAAGTAGTTTCCCCAGTTTTGTCTTCCAAACTGGGCTGTCTCTCTTAATTTCATCTGGTAAATAAGAGAGTCTACTAAATTAAATTTAAGTTTTTGAGCAAATAAACCCTGCTCAGAGAACTTTAAGCCTATTTAAAAGTGTATTTGGCTAATTTTATAGATTTACTAATTTCATAGAGGTAACATACGTGGTTGTTGACATTCGCACTATTGATGGTTCTGAGAATCAACCATTTGATGAAGAACGGGACATATATCCTGGTCAAACTGGGGCAGAACTAATTCATATTTTTCCTCGTGCTTTTGCAGATGGTTATAACGAGCCGAGGGGAGGAGGAATTACCCAACCTCTAACTCTTCCCAATACTAGAGATATTAGTAATATTATTGCTAGCCAAGGAGATATTACAGGAAATCCCCTTAATGCTAGTGACTGGCTATGGCAATGGGGGCAATTCTTAGATCACGATCTAGGTCTTTCAGAAGGAACTAGTATCACAGACGAGACTCCTACTGAGGAGATTTTTAGCATTCCTTTGACACCAGGAGATATCATCTACGGCGATAACTTTACCCAAATTACTGTCGGACGTATTCCAGCAGAAGAAGGTACGGGAACTGGCCCCGACAACCCCAGAGAAGTAGCTAACGAAATTACTAGTTTTATTGATGGTTCAAATGGTTATGGTTCTACCTACGTTAGGGCCGCAGCTAAAAGAACCGATTTGGGGAATAGTTTTTTTGGTGTTGGTCGATTTGGTGAAATAGTCGAAATCGACGGACAACAATTTCTACAGGTAGAAGAAGACCAAGGAGAATCGATTGAAGTTGAGGAAGGTTCTGAAGGAGAAAATAATAGCGAACCAATTCTAGTTCCCTTACCCCCAGAAGGAGCATCTCCCTATAATGGCAAACTGCTGGTAGCCAACGATCCCTATGGTACGCATGGGGAGAGTTTTCCTGGTGGCAGCGACCCGAACAATACCTCGGGAGAAATCTTACCTCCCTATAACCTTAACGGTTCTCCTAATGCTAATCCTGGCGATCGCATCCCCGAAAATCAAGACTTTATTTCGGGGGACATACGGATTAACGAACAGGTAGGTTTAATCGCTATCCACACCCTATTTATTCGCGAGCATAATCTAATTGCCGATAAAGTTGCTTTTCATCTCGATGCGGGGGACGATCCTGCCCTCAACCAAGCTTATGCTGAATATCGAGATGTCTACGTACCTTCTCTCAATCTAGGCTTTCAACCAACCGAGGAACAGATTCGCGGTGAGTTTATCTACGAAGCAGCACGGGCAGTAATTGCAGGAAAAAGTCAGGTAATTACCTATCAAGAGTTCTTACCCCTATTAATCGGTAATGAGGGGGCAGAAGATCTTCAGGCGATCGATCCAAGCATTCTCGATCCTACTATTGCCGTTGAGTTTTCTGGTGCAGCTTTTCGTCTCGGACATACTCTGATCTCCGACCAAATTCTGACTGTGGATAGCAATGGTGTCGAGCAAATATCCTTGCGGGATGCTTTTTTCCGTCCAGATGTAGTTAGTCAAAATGGGGTAGATAATATTCTTCTCGGTCTTAACTACCAGGAATCTAACGATGCCGATCATCGGATTATCGATGGAGTCCGTAACAATTTATTTGGACCTCCAGGAAATGGGGGACAAGACTTGGTGGCGATTAACCTACAGCGCGGTCGAGAGTTGGGACTTCCTAGCTATACCTTAGTCTATAATGCTCTCAATCCCGACAACCCAATTGAAAGTTTTGAAGACCTCAATCCCATCTTTGGGGCGGATGTAGCAGCTTTATTTGTCGAGGCATACGACAACGTAGGAGATATAGATCTCTGGATTGGGGGACTAGCGGAATTACCAGCCCAAGAAGGAGTACTACTAGGGCCGACCTTTAGTGCGATCCTTGCCGACCAGTTTGCCAGACTGAGAGACTACGACAGTTTCTTTTATACCGACCAATTGGAGAATCCCGATTCTTTCCTGAGTGTTGTCACCAATGCGATTAATCTAGACCTCAAAAATACTGGTTTAGATGACATCATTCGCAATCATGTCGCCAATCCAGAGCTAGTTCCCGATGATGCCTTTATTGTTCCTTATGAAACTAGCATTGAAGGGACTTTAGAAAGCGATAGTGGTAATCGAACTCTTCTTGGTTCGGAGCAAGCGAACTTAATAGAAGCTCTAACTGGTAATGATGTTGTTGAAGCTGGCGATGGCGACGATATAGTTTTTGGTGGTACGGGCAACGATACTCTTCGCGGTCAAGCTGGTGCAGATAGTTTAGTCGGTGGTGCTGGTAATGATGTCTTAGCTGCCCAAGGTAGTGGCGATGTTCTCAACGGTGGAGCAAATAACGATACCTACAACTTTACTCTCGCACAAATTAGCGGGGGAGTTCAAATTGTCGAAGAAAGTGGCTCTGATACCCTCAATATTGTTGCTGAAGGCGGAGGCGATCCTGTTCCCGTATCTTTATCCGAGCCAGGCCCAGGTAGGGCTGGGATCAAAAAATCTGGCAGAGATTTGTTAATCGATCTCGATCGCAATGGCATCCTCGATCCCGAACAAGACCTGACTATTACTAATTATTTTAATGAGAATGGTGGAGCAGGTTCGGGAACCATCGAACAAGTTGGTAATCTCACCAGTGAAGAAATCGTACAGTATGCTCAAAGCGATTCAATTGTTAACGGTTCGACTGTCTATCGTTTCTTAAATCCTACGGTTGGGGTTCACTTTTATACTGCTTCGGAGGGAGAAAGAGATTTTATTCAGCAAAACATAGCTAACTATCAGTTTGAAGGAGCTTCTTATGTCGGTGCGCCTCAAGATGAGGATTTACTGACGGGAGCAAAACCAGTCTATCGATTTTTTAATAACAGTACTGGAGTGCATCTATATACCATCAACGAGGTGGAAAGAGATGCGATTATTGAAAATCTATCTAACTATACTTTTGAGGGCGTTGCTTACTATGGCTATGAAAATCAGCAAGAAGGAACTCAAGCCCTGTATCGTTTTTATAACCCCGTCATTGGTGCTCACTTCTATACTCCTTCAGCAGCAGAAAGAGATGCTATCTTAGCAAATCTCCCAGATTATCAACTGGAAACTAGCGGTGATAGTGATGCAGCATTCTATATTCAACCGTTAGATGTTTAAACGTTATTCGATCGGCTAGTTAAAAAAGGGATAGATTTAGTTCTATCCCTTTTTTGTTTAGTTTAATTTAATTCAATCTAATCTCAGATTCAGTCTGACTCAAATGAGAAGTATCGCCATGAAACTCCAGATCCCAGCGATCGCGATTTTTAACTACCTTGGTCAAACAACACAAAGCAACCTTGAAGTCGGGAGCCTCTGGAACTAAACCATAGGTTGCTCCGTGTACGGATGCGCCATGTCCTACTATTAAAATATCTTCGGGAAAATTAAAGACCAGTTTTTGAATTGTTTTCCCCGTACGTCGATTTACGTCAGCTTTGGTTTCAGGATAATTAGGAGTCAGATAAGATTGATAACTCCAATCAATTCGAGGATAACGTTCGGCTAAAAATTCCTGGGGATGAGTTTCAGGAGTTTGACTCATCCAGTCGGGATTGTGCCATTCTCCCAAACCTGCTTCTAGCTTAATTGGTAGATTTAAAATTTGTGCTATTTCATTGGCAGTTTGAATAGTACGCAAAAAGGGAGATGCAAAGATCTGGCTTATGTTTGCTGTTTTGAGTCTTTGTCCTAATTCTGCTGCTTGCACAAAACCATCTGCAGATAAAGGAGGATCGTAACGTCTGACAGCGGTATCAAACCATTCTGGGTTAACAAAGTCGAGACGGTTGCCATGTCTGGCTATCCAAACTGTTTGGGGCATTGTATATCTTTAATTTGAGCTGTTTCATTGATTTACTGTTGCTCGATATCGAGCAACAGTTTGGTCTGGCTATCAAAGATTGGGTTTTTAGTATAGCTGACACCACGATAAGTATAAAATTCCATTGGTCTAACCAAAATAATAATTTTATTTCCATCTTGATGATTGGAAATTAGGTATTTGGATAAAGATCTAGCAGAATTAAGCCGACTGGGTTTAATTGCTTGTGACTGAGATTGGTAGCTGATGCCTCGGTAAGTTAGTTTCATAGCCGTTTGCTGGTAATTTTTGCTGGTAATTTTTAATTTAAAAATTATTGATTACCACTTAATATGTACGGCATTAGCAAAAATTGCAGTTCCTACCTAAGATGTTTTTTAGTTGGCAATTAATAGTGCTTAACTTTAATGCGATCCTGTCCAAAAATGACGGGCGATCGCCGTAACTAAAAAGTTGAGGGCGATCGCCGAAATCACAACAGTCGAGTAATGTTTGGTGTTACCTGGAACGGGGAAGGAAAAGCTCTGGAGAGGAGCTGCGGTTTGGTCGGGGATGGGGTTAGCTACTGTGGGGTCGCTATTGACCTCAAACCGTTGGGCGTAGACCCCATAGCCACTGCCGTCCTGACCGTAACTGTTCCAAGCGATTCCTGCCTCCTCTTGACCCTAATCGTCGGTGGATACCTCAAATTCAAAGATGGTGGTATCCGTTCCCAAGTCGTCATCGAACAGAGAAATATCGACTCCGATTCGGACCAGATCGTCGTCGATCTCAGGGAAGTCATCTTCCAGTTGGTCTTCGGATAAGAAACGAGTGATGCTAAAAGAGCGATCGCCTGGAGCAATATCCTCGAACCCGCCAGAAAAACCATCGCTCCAGGTTGCCGTTCCGTTGTGGAGATCTAAGCTACCTGGGTCAGTGAAAGTCCCCTCGATAGTGATTGAGAGACCTTCTTCATCATCATTACCATCATCATCGTCATCGTCGTCATCGTCATCCATAAATACCGAGGTCACGGTTAATTCCCCAAAGCTTGGTGCGACGTTGTTGACGGTTAGCTCCTCGGTGTCTTCCCCCGTTTCTTGGTTATTATCGCTGACGGTAGCTTGAATGGTATAGGTATCGCTGGCGGTGTCGCTGGGATTATCATCTAGGTACTGATGTTCGAGCGAGAAATTCTGGCTTCCTGTGGAGCTAGAATCAAAATTAAACGTCTCGGTGTTGTTCGGGGAAAGGGGGTCGCCCCAGTCGATATCTAGGGTGAAAGTATCCGAGACATCTGGGTCAGTAATGGTCCCAGTTAAAGTAGCGAGTCCATTTTCCAAGATGGTAGCAGTGGCATCAAGGGAAACTGTAGGACTGGTATTCTCTACCACATCGGTAACTGTTACTGTAATGTCTTGAACATCGCTTAAGCCACCAGAGTCGGTAACGGTGACACCAAACTCATAGATATTATCCCCATCCGCATCAGAAGGAGACTCAAAGTCAGGAGGGTCGATAAAGCTAACTACACCAGTATCGGCATCAATGTTGAATAAACTGACATCTGCACCACCACTGAGACTGTAAGTTAGTCCATTTCCTTCACTATCGCTGTCATCGCTAGCATCCACATCAATAGCAGTGGTTTGATTTTCTTCGACGGTATTGGAGCTAGTGATGGTGGGGGCATTGTTGACCTCAAACCGCTGGGCGTAGATTCCACCGTTATCGCCATCCTGACCGTAACTCTCCCAGACGATGACAAAATTCCCGTTCCCGTCCACTGCTAGGATATTGATTTTTTCAAGGCGATCGCCAATAAATTCATGCAACTTTTATGCAATTGTTTTGAGAGGAAAAAGCCAATTTTCGTTTAGAAAGCATAGATTGACCAAAAACTTCTTTTGACAAGCGCATTAACCTCAGTTATCTGAATAGTTTCCATAGCCTGAAGTACTCGCTCTGGAGTTAGTTTAATAGTAGATAAAATAAGTGTTAAAATCATTTCATTGTCTTGGTGCGCGTTCCCTAGGCGAGGAAACCTCGCCGGGGTCGCACCGCAATCTCCGAACAGGGAGAAGATGAAGAAAAGATTTTGTATTTACCAAAAAGGGACTCAATTATATCTGATGTAGCTATCAAAGCCTGATTAAGTGGTATCTTTTGTCCTTCAATAGCTAAGTATTCACTGACTTTTTGTTGGGATTTTTGAACCCAAGGAGAAGGTTCAAATTTAATTGCTAAATTTTCCCATTCTTGCTGAGATTTTTGATGTAGTCCTTGTTGTATAAGTGGCTTTTTAGCTAGAGCAAAAACTTCGAGAATTTCCGCCGTAATATTAAGTTCTTGTTCATAATTAAATAACCAACCTAATTTCTCTAAAAATTTTCTCCGTCCTACTGAGGCGGCTCGAGAAATTATTTGACTTTTTTGTTGATATATTTCTCGACCAATTTGGTCAGCAACTGCTTGAGAAAAAGAGATAAAATCTGAAGCTTCTGTGCCTAAGATTTTGGCTAGTTTACCCCAAGAATCTTGGTCGAGTTCTTCTCTTAAGAGCGACAAAGTTTCTCGCTCTATAATCCATTGAGTACTAATTCGAGAAAAATTTTGTTTTTTCCAGTATTGAAGTACTTTTAGACCCCAAGTTACTAGAATGTCTATATTATGGTATCTAGCTTTAGACCGTTGAGAAGGAGGTCTTAAAAAAGACAACTTTGTTTGTTGATATGATCGAGCGAGTTAAATTGCATTGATGTAAAAATTCTTGAAACTTAGTATTATGTGATCACTCTTTTTTCAGCCACAAAGCTATTTGATGAGTGAAATCATAAGTATAAATTATTTGGGGATTTTTAGAGATATATAATTCAATCCCTTTTTTCAGCTCGCTGCCATGATCTGAAATAATTTGGACTGGTTTTCCCACAGTCATAGCCAAGCGATCGATTAAGGATTCAATGATTTCTCCTCTAATTGTCTCGACTACTTCTATGGCTAAGACTTCTAGGTCATGATGGTGTAAGTTTTTGACCGAGGTTTGAAGTTTTTCAGCCCACTTTTGAGCGGACAATCCCAAGACAAGAAAACATTTTTTTTGACCTGGTTCTAAGATTGTGTCAACAATAAAAATCCAATCTGTTCTTTTTTCTTTTTCTTTTCTTAATTCAAAAAGACCTAGTTTTAAAAACCCTTGACGGATGGTAGTAAAATCTGGAGTTGGTAGTCGGAAAAATTGCGCCCATAATTGAAAATTCTTCTCGATGCCCCGCCAACTACTGAAACTTATTATTCTTTGTTGAATTGCTAGTTGAATAATCAAAACAGGATAAGTATAATGGGCAGCCCTTTCAAGGTGGGTTAACAAAGTGACTTCCAATTTGAGCAAAAACTCGAGCTAATTCACGAGTTTTTGCTCGCGAATTTTCCTCTGACCGAGGAATTTTGTCCAAAATCCCTGCCGATG
>JASJEI010000518.1 GCA_030064795.1 Pleurocapsa sp. MO_226.B13
CCTGACCCAAAGTACTGTTCTCAATTCTCGCTCCATCTTGTAGTAGTAGCGAGCCTGTGTCTATACGGATGTCTCCTCCCTGTCCGATTGCTCCGTTTTCTACTCCACTATATACACCACTATTATCTATGTTGCTGCTATTCAATCCATTCAAGGTGATTCCATTGTGGACTTGTATATCTACATCAGCAGCATCCCCACTGCCACGAGTTCGTGATTCAACCAAAGCCCCATTAGTTACCGATAGTGAATCGGCAATAATAGTAACACCACCTGAATTGCCTGTGGCCCTTACTTCTACATTGCTTAATACCGCTGTAGGCAATTGATTCACTCCATCAAGAGAAACAGCACCATCAGCATTAATTTTTACTTGACCTGCATTTCCTTCTCCAGCAGTAGAAGCATTCACCCTTGCTCCATTAGTCACCTGGAGAGAACCTGTAGTAATGTTAATCCCACCAGAGTTCCCTACGACCGATTCTCCTCCTACCCGACTGAAAATGCTACTGTTGTTAAATGAGATAGTATCGGTAGCATTAATCTTAATCGCTCCTGCATTTCCTTGTCCGAAAGTACTAGCACTTATAAAACTACCCTCTCTCAGAGATAGGTCGGTTGTCGTAATGTCAACTCTACCAGCATTACCTATGACCGATTCTACTACCTGATTGGCAATGATACTTTCTTGACTCACACTAATAGTATCTGTGGCATTGAGGATAATATCCCCTGCTTGGGCTGTGGTCGAGCCTGAATTTTCCGCTATTCCTGCCAATAAAAAACTTCTACCTGATTCTCCCCCAGAAAGCTCAATATTGCGGGCATTAACAGTAATACTACCTCCACCTCCACCTCTAACATTTACATTCGCAGCGTTAGTTAAGGTAACATCCGCTCTGGCTATTCCATCAGGAAAACTCAAACTACCATCTTCATTAATCCCGACTGTTCCTGCTTGAGATAAACCACCTAATTTAATGTTTCCCCCTCTAGCAGTAGCTTGACCCCTCTCAAAATTAATCTGACCGCCAATCAAAGCTAGATTATTTCCTGGGGCAACTTCTAATCCTACAAATTCTTCTGCACTATTTTGGACAATTGAACGATTGATTATCTCTCCAGGATTATCCTGTAAACCTAATCCCAGAGGCGCATTAATAGTTAATAAGGGAGGATTCTCTGAATCAGTAGCATTAAATTCAATCCCATCAGGAAACAAAATACTACTAGCACTGCTGCCTAAAAATGAACCACCAAGATCTAAAGACGCACCTTCCCCAAAGATGATTCCCGCAGGATTAATTAAAAATAAATTAGCCTCACCATTGGCCCGAATCAAACCGTCAATATTTGAGATATTTCCGCCCGTAACGCGAGAAAAGATATTAACTATGTCATTGGCGTTATTAAAAAAAGCTTCACTGCCATTTACTACAGAAAACTCTTGGAAACTATGAAATAAATTATCTCCTGTCCTATTTCCTGCATCGATTCTAATTCCATTATCGATAGGAGTAACGCTAGTGTCGGTAGTGCCATCTACAGTAATTTGTGCTTGAATTGGAGGAGCGATGACTAGGGCTAGCTGCAAAATCGCACCCTTCAAAAGTAATCCTAAAAGTAATGAACCCAGAGATTTCATTAAAATACTTCTCCAGTAAATTTGTACAAATTTATGAGATTTATAATGTCATTGGACTTTAGTCATTTATCTTTAGTCATCTATGATTGGCGATCGCCATCAACCATTCAGACAGTTATCGATTGTCAGTATTCTCCCTCTGGTTTTTTCTCAGCACCAGAGGAAAAATTCAGGTATTTGTTCAATGTTTTTGTAATCGGATTTCGTATTATTTGTCTCAACCTTTGCTTTTATCGCTATAACCATAACCCCAAAAAGTAGCATCGCCTTCTTGATCTAAGAAGACGATAGGAAAACTTTAGTTATTTACTCAGTATTTAATCTGATTAATTCGCTGAAAAATTAGCAGCATCGTCAAACATTTGCTTGGTTTTTTCTAAAAGCTTCGCATCGGGATTGCTACGGTCTAGAATAGGCTGCTTTTTAGCAGGAATTTGAGTAGGATCTAATAATTCTTTTTGTCTTTGAGGACTGACAAAATCATCAACACTACTTAACGATTCTACTTTATCGGAGTCTGAATAAAGCAATCCTTCTAAGTTTTCCTCGTTAGTAGGATAAGTCGTTTCACTTTTGTTACCTGCGGCGATCGCAGTATTATTACCAAATGCTGTAGTCAAAAACAAAGTGGTAAAGAGCAAAAACGAGATGACAATTTTAGTCAAGTCAAGTCTTCTGATTTTATTGATTAGTGTCTTGTTCATAAAGTTTTTACAGTTAGAGTAATTTCGAGGTTGGAAAAATAATTAAAATACTATGTAGGTTTTAATAGTAAGTAATTTTTCCCTAACATTTACAATTTAGTTGTGTTTTCTAGAAATCGCTTCTAACTAAAGTTGCATTATTTAATGAACATTAAGCATCAAAAAAAGTGGGCATTGCCCACTCTACTATGGCGCGATCGCTTTTCTATTCCCAACTATCTTTAAGGCGATCGCTAACTCGCAAAGCATTAGCGACGATCGTCAAAGTCGGATTGACTGCACCCATACTAGGAAAGAAACTACCATCAACGACATAGAGATTTTCGACATCGTGAGTGCGACAGTTTAGATCGAGAACGGTAGTTTTGGGGTCTGAGCCGAACTTACAAGTACCTACCTGATGCCAGACAGCGGAAAGAGGCACTTTGGTCACCATGAACATAAAAAAACCAATTTTACGCAAATATCCCTGCCACAGATTGAGAAAGTCTTCGTGAGTTTTAGTGTTGTTGCGGGTAAAATCTACTTTGATTTTGCCTTCTTCAGTAAGAGCGATCCGGTTATTGGGGTCGGGTAAATCTTCGCTAGTTAACCACCAATCTACTGCGTGTGCTGCCATATATTCTAATGTGGGTTGAGGCACGGAGTCGGGGGAAAAGATGGCCAGACGATTCCATTTAGATTTACCCGTCATTTGAATTTGACCCAGGGGATAATCGTGGTCGGGACTGCCAAAATAAAAGTCATTAAAGCCCAGGGTTTTTTGGAAAGCAGTAGGATTGGGCTTGTCGGCGATCGCAATAATTGCGGAATGGTTGTGTAACATTAGGTTGCGTCCTACCATACCCGAAGAGTTAGCTAATCCATTGGGATGCTGTTCGTTCTTTGATTTTAACAGTAGGGCAGCGGAATTGATCGAACCGCAGGATAAAACAAAGGTATCGGCGGTATAACGTTCGCTATTGCCGTCAATCTCTACTTCTACTGCCTCTACTTTCTTGCCACTAACGTCGGTAATTAATCTTGTCACCTTGGCATTAATTTTTAAGTCTACGTTGTCGTATTTTGTTGCAGGATCGACGCAGGCTGTTTGAGCATCCATCTTGGCATCGATTTTACAGGGATAGGGATCGCAGGTAGCACAGCGAATACAAGCACTATTTTCAGGGTCTTCGACGTTGCGATCGACCGCTAGGGTGAGATGATGGGGATGCAAGCCTAGCTGCTGGAGATCGTCTGCTACTTCTTGTAGTCTGGGTTCGTGAGGTAGGGCAGGATAGGGATATTCTGCCGACATCGGTGGTTCGGTAATATCTTCACCTTTATTGCCGTGAATCTTGAAGATACTTTCGGCACGAGTATAGTAGGGTTCAAAATCTTGATAGCTTAATTCCCAGGCGGGAGAAATACCACCTTGATGCTTTATCTCCCCAAAGTCAGCTTCACGCATTCTCTGTAAGGCTGCACCATAGACTTTGGTATTGCCACCGACGTTATAAAAAGCCTGGGGTCTAAAACTATTGTCGTCTCGGTCTAACCACTTTTCTGTTACTTGATACTTTCTACCCTGAAAGATTGCTTCTGGATTCCAATTATCGTCTTCTTTGGGTAAATATCCCCCTCGTTCTAAGATTAAAATCTTTTTACCTGTGGGTGCCAAAGAATAGGCAACTGTTCCGCCACCTGCACCAGCACCAATAATAATTATGTCGTAATGATTCATTTGTTGATTAAGTGATTGCTAATTACCGATTAGGTTAGTCCAATTAATAGATGTATTTTGTATCATTGCTGTCTCGGGCATTTTTTGTTGGCGCATCAATTCTGAGATAACCGCGATATCTTTATCGCGATTGATTCCCGCTACTGCCATAACTCGATCGCCTTGGAGATAGAATGCCAAAAATTCTCGTTGCTCTAGGTCGCCATCGATATATACCTTATCCCATTTTTCTGCGTGTCCGACATAGCGCAGCTTGAGATCGTATTGTCCC
Source organism: Pleurocapsa sp. MO_226.B13 (assembly GCA_030064795.1). The sequence continues at coordinate 4,344 of JASJEI010000518.1, forward strand.
GACCAAAAGAAAGGAACTAGGCGATCTACCTTGACCGCGTTTTCAGTATCGTGTTCGTACAGCATATTTTTGGCTGCAATACGATCCTGTTGTGCTGCCAACCGCCAGTGTTCGATCCGGGTAGATTCACCCATAGGTGCATAGGGAAAACGGGCAATGTCTCCCGCTGCATAGATATCTTTGATTTCAGTTTGCAGATATTCATTGACGGGAATACTACGATCCCCTTCGTTGAGTTTGATGCCCTCAAGATAACTGGTGTTTGGTTCGACACCAATACCGACGATAACTAGATTGGTGGCAATTTTTTCTCCCCCTTCTAAGATCGCCGTTTCTACCTTGCCCTCACCAGTAAACTCAGTTGCTTTTGTCCCCAGTCTAAACTTTACACCCTGATTCTCGTGAACTTTCTGGAACATTTTACCGACTTGCTCTCTTAACACCTTACTAAAAGGAACATCGCTAGGAGAAACTACAGTTACTTCTAATTCCTGTTCTCTCAAGCTGGCTGCTGCTTCCATACCGATAAAACTAGAACCGATTATCAAAGCTTTTTTGGCATCTTTGACTGTAGCTAAAATTGAGTTGACATCTTCTGGTTGACGTAAAGTAAAAATATTAGCCAAATCTGCCCCTGGTACATCTAGCTTTCTGGCTTTTCCTCCCGTTGCTAGTAACAGAGAATCATATTTTAGACTAGAACCATCGGCAAAATTAAGAGACTTGTTGAGTGCATCTACTTTAGTTACTGGCTGACCGAAACGCATTTCAATGTCGTACTGACCTCGTCAAGAGTGCGTATTGCGATCGATTCCAAAAAAACTGCGCTCGAATTAAAAGGAGAGGAAAGCGACGATTTGGCATCTACA